>JAYUTU010000031.1:0-7689 GCA_043754975.1 Bdellovibrionales bacterium
GGTGATGTTACAGCAATGACATTCGCATAAATTCCACGCGCTAACAAACCTTCAGATGCTTTTAGGGCTTCCGTGCACATGGCACCCATAGAAAAAATATTAACGACATTGTCACCCGGCTCGTAACCGGCGTAACCGCGGTAGTCAATTAAGTGATATGCTCCTTTTAAAACGTCTTCGCGAATTTGCGTTAGAATTTGGTTTTCGCCGAGGCTTGTGACTTCTTCTTCGTTGGTAGCGCCACCGATTGGAAACTCAGCGCGGGCTAATTTGACTGAAGAATCTGTTTTGAAACGGGATTGTTTTGTTAAAAACCGCAGCATATCTTTTTGCTCGACCCCACGGGTGACTAAACGAAGTAAAGTCCCGCAGCGGCCAGCATTGTCATTCATCACGTGACGTTTCATGGTGTCCGATAAAATCCAATCGACTTCGATACAGAAGAAGGGCTCCCATGTGATTTGGTTGGGAATCTGAAAATCAGATTTCCAACCATGCTGAGCGCCTTCTGGTGAAAGTGTTACGCCGGAGGGTGTGCCCACGCAGATAAAACTGGATTTCCAATACAGATTGTAAAAATACTGATCTAACGCGCGCTTAATAAAAAAATCATAGACTGTCATCAGCGGCATAATCGGCACGCCGATAATATCGCGCATTTTTCCGAACGAGCCCACGCACGACATCACATTGCCTTCGGCAATTTCAAATCTTAAAAAGCGATCAGAAACATCTTCGCCCGGGACCAAATCAGGAAGCTTATTATCTTTAACGCCCAGATCGGCCTCTAAATCGGTTACCACAGGGGCGCCAAAAATTTTACCATCCATTGCCGGATTTAAATTTGTCGATGTTCCCACGTCAGGTGCCATCGTCATAAATAATTCGCCGGCAGTCTTCCATTTTTTCTCTAATTCGATGGTGATTTTCGATGAGTCCGCATTTGCAATACGTGTCAGTTTGGCAGTCAGTTGACCTAGCATCCACTGGGTGTGCGGGTAGCTAGCCATTTTAGTATTGATATCTAATTTTCTGGAATGCCATTTATTTTTTCAATTTCATTCGTAAAAAATTTAATATTTTTTTCTTTTATTGCAGTTTGCTCTTTGATTTCAGCAAATAATTTATCACCACGCTCTTTTAAGAATTTTCCTTCAGCAGATTTAGCATCGAAATTTGCAAATAGCGTTTCGCCTTTAAGGCCTTGCTTTTGTCGAAGCTCTTCAATTTCTTCCTCAGATGTTAAGGCTGAATGATTACCAGGTGCTGCAGCCATTTTTAAGCCCCAGCCCTTCAGTGTGTGTGCGATAATAATTGTTGGGCGGCGTTTCGATTCTTTTGATTTAAGCATAGCTTCAGCAAGCAAAATCATATCATGCCCACCAAAATCGCGAAACGATTCGTAAAGCTCTTGATCCGTAACGCTTTCAATAAACTTTTTCATGTTCGGGTGTTCTTTGACGATTCCCTTTTTTAGGGCCTTCATGTCTTGCACTAAGAGCAAAGCCTGCAATTCGTAATCACGCAGCTCAATTTCTAGAAAGTTTTTAAATGCATCTCCACCTGGTTTTTTAAATAGGGCTTGGCGTTTAGCGCCGTGACGAACTTGAATAACTTCCCAGCCATTGGCAGACATGGTGCGCTCGATGCGGTCGGCATCGGTACCCTTCATTTGTTTTTCATTGATAATGCGGTGACCATCTAAAGACTGGCGGTTGTAGTCGACAATCCAAGTTAAATTTCCAATTTCGCGGTCGGCAAAATCGGGTACAGCTTCATACATCGAGCCTTCACGAAATTCAGAGTCGCCGGTCAAGGCCCAGAAGTGGGCGTCTGGGATATTGTATTTATGATCTTTAGCAAAACGGTAGGCCAATGCTAAGTAGCCGGCTTGAACGGGTGGAATGCCAACAGTGCCTGACGGAAAAAAATTGTGATGATCTGTATCGTAAGCTGAATGGTAGGATTGAAAAACGGGTTCGCCATTTTTTGAGTATTTGCGTAAACCCATCATTGCAGTATTTTTCTGTTCTTCCGAAAGTTTTGAAAAATCAGGATTTAAAAATAAATCTAATAAATAATTGTACGAGTGATCTGTTGGCGACGCATGCGGTTTATTGGCAATGTGATCAAATCCAGTTTTTACTAATAAATGTAATGCACCCATAATGTGGAGAGCGCTGGCACTGCCAGAAACATGACCACCAATTTTAGGATCGCCTTTTTCTTTATCAGTTCTGTTGTTAGCTTGATAGATCATTTGCGTCGCAAAATAATGGGCCCGTCGAGCGATAGATTCTACAGTTTCGCGGGGTACGTTTTTTAGTGCTGACATGGAGTCTCCTAGAGCAAAGACTTTAGTAGGTCAGAGTTTAACTTTCAATGATAAAATCCCAGTTGATTTTCACTGTACCGTCGGCCTCAATAATGCCTTTTGGTGGATTAGGAAACGGTGCAGCTGCGCGGAAGGCTTCGATAGCTGCGTCATCTAAATCACGAAAACCAGATTCGCCAAGAACCTGAACCTTTACCAGTGCCCCTTTATTATCCAGAGTGATCATCAGGCGGGTTACTTTGTTAGCCTCAGACGCAATGGTGCGGTCACGACGGATAATGCGCGTGATTTTTTCACGCACTTTGGGTTGCCACCATTGGTTTAATTGCAGTCGCATGCGGTGGTAGTATCCATAGTATTTATATTCTTTGGTGTTTAATTTAGTCATTAAGCTTTCATCGATTTCAACTAAATGGTCATTAGTTGTTGGGCTGCTGCCCATGCCAGAAGCCATTTCGCCTTGTGAGAATTTTTTTAATTCCTGCGCCATGTCTTTTTTAATCAATGCTGCATAAGGATCAAAATTGTCATCAAAAAGTTGCGGTGATGTTTTTTTTGCTTTCAAAGCTTTTTGTTGCGTTTTTTCGACCTGGTTTTTTCCACCAGCTTTCATGGTGTTGTTGTAATCCTCACCACGCTTTGCTTTTGTCTGTTTATCAACACGATTATTTTTTTCTCCGAGGAATTTTGCAGTCTCACTGATCTGCTCGTTAGCATCAGATTGCACAATAAGTTTAGGCTCAGATGGATTTACATTTTGTAAACGTGCAATTTCTTCAGCGCTCAAAAGAGAAACTTCGACAGATGATGAAGGTAATTTCGTAGATAAATTGAACTGCGTAGCCAAATACAACGACAGAGCTAGCACTGTGTGGAATGCTGCAGAGACTAGAAAATACTGACTGAACTTTCTGCGTTTGCTCATGGATAGTGATTCCTTTGACTAGACTATCGGAGGTTAGACAGTACAGATTAAGGTAATGGTGAGTGGTTTTAGCAAAGTTTTTTGACAATTAGACAGACGTCTAGTTGGTTAACTGACGAGCGACATTTGACTCGGCACGTGCAGCCAGCGAGAATGTACAGTAATGAGATTTAAATCATGGTGTTTGTCAGATAGAGGATTAAAACGAGAAGGCAATCAAGATTCATTTTTGGTTGATGAGCGCTTGGGTTTATTCATAGTCGCTGACGGTGTTGGAGGCCATCAGGGCGGTGAAGTTGCTTCTGCTTTAGCAGTGGAAACTGTTCGCGAAGTTGTCGGTCATCCAAAGGCAAATAAATTCAGCGCAAAAGAAGTGTTGTACCAAGCTTTCGAAGAAGCCAGCCACCGCATTTTTGACCGTGCCACAGGGGAACTAAAACTAAATGGTATGGGCACCACGATGGTCATGGGACTTATTCGCGATAAAAAATTATACATTGCAAATGTCGGCGACAGTCGCTGTTATCTCTACAGAAAACCCCATATTTGGCAGGTTACCGAAGACCATTCTTTGATTAATGAACAAATTCGATTAGGTTTACTATCAGAAGAGCAAGCTAAGAAAACAATCGGCAAAAACGTCATCACTCGTAGTGTTGGATTCGAACGTGATGTTTTCCCCGATATTTTAGAACGTGAAATTTCAAATGGCGATATTTTCTTGCTGTGTTCGGATGGGCTCTCGGGAATGGTTACAGATACTTTAATGTGTCAGATTTTTAACCAGTCAGCAATCGAGGATGTGACTCCAAAGATGATCGAACAGGCATTAGAGCATGGTGGCGATGACAACGTGACGGTTCTTGTTCTTCAGTTTCAAGATGTGTAGGGTATAAAAAATAATGAGTGAAAATCGCAAAACAATAACAATTTATATGGTAGCCAATGATGAGAGTCAGACTAAAAAACTGACGCTGCCTATGAGTTACTTTAAAATATCGGCCTTCATCGTGGCTGTTATTATTTTGTCATTGTTTGCGGGTTTGATTGATTATTTTGGCTTACTGGCGCAGTCTTTGGAAAATAAAAAATTGAAGATTGAAAACTTAAATTTACAAAAACAATTTCAGGTCGTTGAGGGAAAATTAGACACGTTGCAATCGGGCCTTGACCGAGTTGGAATGATGACCAGCAAATTAAAATTAATTACCGATACGCAGATGAAGGACCGCGCTGAGAAATTAAATTTTCCTGCGCAGGCCCAGTCTCTGGGTGCGGCACCCAATCAAGAACGGATGACGAACGAACAGCTGTTGCAGCAAGAGCCGCTGGTTCAAAGCGATAACCCAGTGAACACATTTAGGGGCGAAATTGCTGCCGAAAAATCATCGTCGAATTATGCCACGCTAGTGATCCGTATCGATGAGGCCGTTAAAGATTCTGCTCTGAAAGAACAGTCAGTTATTGAGCTTTGGGAAATGCTTTCCGACCGACAAAGTTTATTATCAGCAACACCGTATATCAAACCCGCACGCGGACCCATAGGCTCGCGATTTGGGTATCGTGTGGATCCAATTAACGGAAAACAAAAAATGCATGCAGGAGTAGATATCGTGGCATCTCCTGGAACGCCTGTGCGCGCACCTGCAGATGGTGTCATCAGTTTTGCCGGCTGGGATGAGCAGTTCGGAAAATTAGTTTCTATTGATCACGGCTACGGAGTGCTAACCCGGTACGCGCACAATTCGCAAATTTATGTGCAAGTCGGTCAAAAGGTTACAAAGTTCGATGTTGTTTCTGCCACCGGAAATACCGGGAGATCAACAGGTCCCCATTTGCATTACGAAGTTCGGGTGAATGGAATCCCAGTAAATCCCATGAATTATATTTTGGATGAAGAGTAGTGCTGGCAGCTTGCCGACGCAATAACTGACTCATTGTAAAACAAGTAGACAGCAAAATAGCGCCAAATCCTAATTAAGCCCTTTTTAAAAAGGTTCGGTCTTCGCAAGTCATTCTTCTAGTTACTAACCCCCCGCGACTGGAGATTCTTGTGAAAAAGTCTATTTTACTTATTGGTTTATTATCTCAGGCTTTCATGCATGCAACACTAGCCAGTGCCAGTTCATTAAGTAACGAAAAATGTTGGAGCGCAAAACCAATTTTAAAATCTGCTGCAGATTCAAAAAAATTAAAAGAAGAACAAGAGCTGTGCGCGATGGACTTTTATAGCGAGCAGTATTCAATCTGTCCAAAATTAAACTCAACCTTTCCGGGTGTGCTGGTTATCAAGCGACCGGAAACTATGACTGACGGACAATTCAAAGCTCAATACTGCGCCCGCCTTGATTCTGCCAAAGAGGCAAAGCTGGCTAAAGTCGAAGCTAAATTCAAACAAACGACATCTTGCAGCCATGCTTCATCACCAGTTGCTTACTACCGCATTGCAGAGTTTTTAGGTGGCATCAAAGTTCCGACTGCTGTCTTTCGCACGATGGATAAACAAAAGCATTTAGAAGTCACGAAAACTGCAAACGCCTTATTAAAGGGTCGCAGTGATTTAATTGCACAAACGTGGAGACGATTTCTGACGTTGCATGCAAACCCTGCGCAGTTTCCTGGTGTATTTCAAGACGGAGACGTTTTTGGTGCGTTGTCTGAAAACATCAAAGGTGAATTTAAATTTAGAGCCGTAAGTGGTATGGGCGACTACGAAACCCGTTACCAACGTTTTATGAAGCAGCCGGCATTCCTAGCCGTTTCCAGTGGCGAAGCCGTTGCAAAATTAGCTGGTGGAACTGATTTTAAAAAATTGGCACAAACTGTGACGGTTATGAAGGACGTTTCGAATATGGTGCTGATTGATTACATGTTAAATCAGGCTGATCGAATTGGTAATATTCACTTCAAATACAAGCTGTATAAATTAGAAAATGGCCGCGTGGTTGAAAGCAAGTCTGAAGCTGAAATTGATATCGATACAAATAAGGAAACCATTCCAGTCGCTGAGCAGCAGCGGATCAAGGATGGCGAAGTTTTGGTTCGTGAAACTATTCTGAAAGACAATGATTGCGGCGTCTCAAAAAGTAATGAAATGCGACGGCATAAAATTTTAGAACGTGTGCGCCACATGAGTGCAAAAAATTATCGTCAAACACTTAAGCTAGCAGAGTTCATAAAATCAGAAGAGGGCACAAATTATTTGCGCACAGAATTAAGAATTCCTTTAAACATCATAAACGGAGATGAGAGTGTGGCTGGAATTAAAAACAATATTATTCAAGCTGCAAAGATAATTAAAGCGAACTGTGAAAGTGGAGTTTTAAAATTAGATCTTAATTTAGAAAAATTACTAGCGGATGCAAACTACAGCGAAAGTTGCAGCATCGACTAGGGAAAATAAAGAACTTAGTCCGTTACAAACATAGACTTTAGTACAAGAGTGTTTCATGATTTGCTTTCAATCCCTAACTTTGAAGAAGCGAGTAAACCATGAAAGACGCTGCAGTTCGTTTAAAAGCGACCAATAAAGAATGGCTGGGCTTACTGGTGCTGGCCCTTCCGTGCATGCTTTATTCGATGGATTTAACTGTTTTAAATTTGGCACTTCCGCAGTTAAGTGCTGATCTTAAACCAAGCGTTTCACAACTTCTTTGGATCGTAGACATTTATGGATTTTTTGTGGCGGGCTCGTTGATAACGATGGGCACATTGGGCGATAGCATCGGCCGTCGAAAAATGCTTTTGATCGGCGCAGTCTCATTTGCCCTGGCTTCGGCGTTGGCCGCATTTTCACGTTCTGCAGAAATGTTAATCTTAACCAGAGCCTTACAGGGAATGGCAGGTGCTACTTTAGCGCCGTCAACGTTGTCATTGATACGAGTTCTGTTTAAAGATGCGCAGCAAAGAGTTATGGCAGTTGGTTTGTGGGGTACAAGTTTTTCTGTTGGGGCCCTTATAGGACCCATTGTTGGTGGAGCCCTTATTGAAAAGTTTTGGTGGGGGTCTGTATTTTTAATTAATATTCCAGTGATGATTTTGTTACTTAGTGTAGGTCCTAAAATATTGCCAGAGTATAAAAACCCGGACGCAGGAAAAATTGATTTAGTCAGCGCGGCTCTTTCTCTTGTGGCGTTACTATCAATTATATTTGGAATTAAAAAATTAGCAGAGCACGGCCTTGGGTTAATACCGGTAGTAACCATTTGTTTTGGTGGGGTCATTGGTACTTTATTCGTTCGTCGGCAAAAAATTCTGACGTTACCCTTAATAGATTTAAATTTATTTACTAATTTTACTTTCAATGCACTGCTGTTGACGAACGCTTTAACAATGTTTGCCTTATTTGGAACTTTTATTTTTTCTGCGCAATACATGCAGTTAGTTATGGGGCTTTCGCCATTAATGGCAGGAGTTTGGTCATTGGCTT
>JAYUTU010000032.1:0-7688 GCA_043754975.1 Bdellovibrionales bacterium
TTGATTGATATTTTAACCAAACTTTCCAAAGGAGAAAATTATTAAAGCTATTTTTAAATCGCTAGTGATTTGCCTGATGACCACAACTATTTTTGTTTCCAGATCCGCACGGGCCGATCTTTTCGGCGGCGATGTTGCGGTCCTTATGCAGATTTTGCAGGAAAACATAAGACACTACTACCAGCTTCAAGAAATGATCAAGCAAGGTCAAAATGCCGACAGCTATTTGCGTTGGATTAACAAAGGTCTTGATAACTCGATCGGTCTTTTGCAGTCACTTCCAATCAAAGACGAAAAAGTTTTATCCGAGCTTAAAGAATTTCGCCAGGCCATGGGAAAAGTATCAACCCTCTACGGCCAAGTCCCCCGAAGCCCTGAAGAAGCTCTGCAACTGCTGCATGACCAAACCGTTGCTGAAAGTCTTCGAATGGCGACCAGTTTTAAGGAGTATTCAGAAACACAGGAAATGAATTCTAACCTTGCTCGGATTCAGGCGCGAGACGCTTCACCTAAAGGGGCCGCCCGTATGCAAGTGGAAATGAGCGCCGATATTTTGAAAAGTTTGTCGCAGCTTATTCGCCTCAACACCCAGATGCTTAAGCTTCAAAGTGAACAGCTTGCGATAAACAACAAATCATCAAAAGAAGGTGTCGCAAATTTCCAAAAAGTTAGCCGTGATTTAGGAAGTGGATTCTCGAATTTTAAACCCGATATGAAACTGACGAGGTTTTAAGATGTTTGAATTTCTTGGATCAGCTGGCGCTGAGCTTCACGGCGAAATGGTTAAAATGTATTGGGTGCTTATTATTCCATTTGTATTGCTGCTTTTTGGCCTTGAACTTTTAAAAGACGAAAGCCCCAATGCGCGCGATATCATCCGCAGGATCATGATTTCAGTCGTGATGCTGCTCACTTTTGATTGGTGTCTAAATTCAATCGCCTCCGTCGGCGATGCCGTCACAGCACAAATCAACGGTATGGAGCAGCTATCTGAAGTTATGGCCAGGCTTGGTCCCAATTATTCCGGCGGCGATAACTGGTTCAGTTTAAGAGAAACGACGATCTATATTTTTAGTTTGGCGGCATACATCATAGCCTACGTTGGTTTTTTCACGGCAACGGCTCTGACTCATTTTGTATGGGCTATTTTGTATATCTGCTCACCACTGATGATTCTTATGTATATCAGCCGCAGCACGGCCTATGTCACCACGAGTTTGTATAAGGGACTTATTCAAGTTGTCCTTTGGAAAATCTTGTGGAGCATTTTAGGTGTTTTACTATTGAAGCTGGCGGTTCAACCGCAAGCCGCTGGAATCGAAGACTATTTGCTGTCAATTGTAATGAATCTTTGCATTGGAGTTTCAATGCTATTCATCCCGATTGCGACAAAATCCTTGATCTCTGACGGCATGAATTCAGTAGCATCAACATTGGCACTTGCTCCGGCATTTGCGGCTTCGGGTGCAATAAAATTAGCGGCAAGTAAGTTCGCAGCAAAAGCCGCCCATGGGCTAAAGTCTGCGGCGTCGTTTGCCGCAAAACCACTTACGAATTCAATTGCTGGCCGAGCGGAACAATTAAAAGATCGGCTGAAGCCAAGGTTTGAGCGATTTAAGCGCGGTTATGAAAAAATTGGTCTACCGCAAGAAATTATCAATAAACGAAACAAACAAGCAAAACCAAATAGGGAGAAAAAATAAATATGAGTAAAAATACGATTCCAAATATTTGGACAGCGCAGGAAAAAGTGCTCCATCTGTATAAACTGATTTCACTTACCGCTTGTGTATTTGCAACCGCGATGGGCATAGCACTCGTCGTTTCGCACTTCAAAAATCCATTTGTGGTTGTCGCAAAAAACCATGACGTTGAATTTTACCCAACCCAACGTGTAGCGGTCCCGCTTGAAAAAACTGAAGTTGAGCAATTCACTAAGCAGTTCTTAGTAAGTCTCTATGTGTGGAGCGAATTTAACGCCGAGAAAATCGCTAGATCCATTTCGCCGTTCACCGAAGGGGCACTAGCTGACAAAGTCATCGGCACTCAGAGTCAGAAGTATTTAAAAGAGCTCGGCGGAAAGCACCTTGCGCAGTCGTTGGCATTTGTGGACGTGAGTGTTCTGGCTGATAGAGTTGTTTGCAAATTTGATCGGATTTTAAAAATTGAAGGCATTCCGCTTGTGATCCCCACCGAAGTGACGCTTGCGCTCACTCAAGGTGATCAAACTGTTTTTAATCCGATGGGAATTTATGTCGGCGGTATCAAAGAGAGTGAAAATGCGAAGTAGCTTTTATTTGTTGGTTGTATTGGGTCTACTTGGTTATTTTCAGAGTCATGCTCTCGTCGGTGAAAAACGAACTATTCTGACAAGTGGCGAAAAAGTGCATACGATCCGCTATCAATTGGGTCAAAGCACCGTGCTTTATTTTGGAATGAAGCCTGAAACCGTTATTTGCGGAAATAAAAACTATTTTCACATAGACAAAATTAAGGAAGGCCTCGCGATTCAGGCCGGTTCAAATTTTTCAACCAATCTGACCGTGCTCAGTCAGGGACGAAGGTTTTTGTTCTATCTGACTCCGGCAAGTGACGCGAAGCCTGACACATTTGTTGAAGTGCGCTGGATTCCGCCCCAGGAAGCAAAACGTCTTTTAGCCTCCACGGCTGGATCAAAACAAACCGTGAAGGAGCTCAAAGGACATCTTCGAATGAACGCCCTTGAAATCAGTCTTGTTCAGCAAATCACGGCATCAAACACTAAGCGCACTATTTTAGAATTTGAAGTGAAAAACTCTGGAAAGGATTTGATGAAGACATCAAATATTCAAATCGAACTGCAAAAGTCTAGACGCCCAATTTCACGACAAGTCGCGCTTTTTGAATTGGAAGAATTAAAGCCAGGCACCACCTCAAAAGGTCGCGTGATTGTAACTGGCTCAATTCTGAAAGGATCGACAATCACGGTTAAATACCAGGAAATAACTGGGACCATCCAAGGGGTCGCTTATTAAGGCGGTAGAAAAGTGCAGGGGTTACTTTGCCAAAGCGAAGACGTATTTTCAAGAAAAGAGCGGCGGTAAAAAGGTTTTGCGAATCAAAAAAGCTCTCCCTTTTGTGGCTGCGGGCATTCTTGTGATCGGAGTTACGATTGAACTACTGTCGCCAAAAGTCGATCAAACATTTTATCGCCAAACCACCGGTAAAAGTGAATTTAAACGCGACGAAAACCTTCCGCCCGTTAGTGAAGCCATGGGAAAATTATTTGCTTCTGGCAGAAAACAAGTTGAGTCGAACAATAAATCTGAAGCTGAGCAAAAACGAAAACGAGTTGCAATTAAATACTGGGCACCACAAATCGTTGGCGAAAATGAACATGGCCGAAAAGCTATTCGTTCGGGCTCAAAGTTGATAGGTATTTTAAAAAATCCAATCGACACAAGGGCGCAAACTCTTGTGCGTGTTTTAATTTCTCGCGGCGGTGAATCTGGTGGTGTGGAAATCCAGGCTGGATCTGTGCTCGTGGGTCAATACAACTATCAAGGTGATGGCGACAAAGTTCTGATTACGTTCTCAAGACTTGATCCTCCTGATGGCGGTGAACCTAAAAAGATCAGCGCCGTTGGTCTTGATGCCGGAAACTTCACCGCTGGAATTCAAGGCGAAGAGTTCACGGGTCAAGGAATGAAGGTCGCGGCCAGCATCGGGCTCAGTATGTTTTCAGGGATCACGAACACTTTGACGGAGCGTGAGTCCCTGGGAAATTCGCTTGGAAGCCCCACCGCTAAGCCCACGATGAAAAATGCACTGCTGCAAGGGTTATCAAAAGCAGCCCAGGATCAGACCGGACGAACAGCTTCAGGTATTGAGCAAGAACGCAGTTATGTGATAGTGCCAGAGGGAAAGGAGATGATCGTTGAACTTATCGAGGATTATAAATGAGTGAACAAAAAAATGAAAACGACAAGGATTTTATAACTCGCTTAGCACTTATCATCGGGCTCATGGGCGGTTTCTTCGGCGGCCTAATTCTGAAAGGTGCAATGCAGAAGTCAACTTGGACTTTTGCGCGGATCAAAGCTTGGTTTTTCTATAGCATGACGGTCACATTTTTTGTGCTCGCTCACCATCTTAACATTCCCTTTTTTATTGACAGTCTTTCGTGGATTTTTCCAAAAGGTTCGGGGGAATGGGTGTATTTCAATGTGCCACGCGGAATGCAGTTTACCATTTTAGTCGCAGTGCCATTTCTAGGTTGGCTCGCATTTATTGGCGCAAGGCTCATGATTCGAGTGCATCGTTTTCAATTAGCCTTTGATCATTTAAATATGAAATCACCTAAAGGTGCTCAACCTAAAGTCATTGATGTTGTCACACTTAGCCCAGGCTTAAAACAAATTAGCATTAGTGCCATGGGCTTTGACGTGAGCGAAGTTCGCAGTAAAAAAGTGATTTTAGAATCGTATTTAAATTTGTTCGTTCAGGACATTCGCATTTGCGAATCCAATCGCGGCATTATTGAAATCAGAGTATCTGACAAGGAGCTGCCAAAGCTGATTCCATTTGGGGATTTAACTCAGCACCTATCTGAGCCGTATTCATTTTTGGTCGGCGAAGGTCTGAGCGGATTTATTGTCGGCAATTTACGAAAAGTAAATCACCTTCTGGTCGCTGGCGCTTCCGGCGGTGGTAAAAGTTTTTTCGTGAAGCAGCTTCTAATTGGCCTTCTTAAATCGTCAGAGCATGTTCAGCTCTACCTTTTAGATTTGAAAAAAGGTGTCGAAGTGAAAGTGTTTGAGCGCCTTGAAAATGTCTTTATCGCTAAGAACTCAGTAAGTGCTATCGAAACGCTAGATGCTGTTGTCACAGAAATGGACCGTCGCTTTGAATACCTTGAAAAGCACGGATACACCGAAATGGATTCTAAACGCGATCACATGGACCGCATCGTGGTCCTCGTTGATGAGGCGTCCGAGCTTTTCACATTGGTCAGAAGCTCAAAAGCTATTCGCGCATCAGCAGAAAGTGCGCGGGATCTGGCCGATAAAATCGCAAAACTTGGACGTGTCGCCGGTATTCATTTGATATTAGCCACCCAAAAGGTCGTCAAAGAAACAATCGACACTCGCGTTCAGACCAATATCAATGCGCGTATGATTTTTCGCGTGAATACAGCAGCGGGCTCAATGACCGTGCTTGGAAATAAGATGGCGGCAGATCTTCCAGAGATTCAAGGTCGCGGAATTTGGTCAGTCGGAAGTCAGGATCTAATCGTACAAACGCCAAAACTTGATAACGAGGAGGTCGCATTAGAAGTTACAGAACTGCTTCACAAATTTAACGGCAATACAAAACCGTTACTTCAGAAAATGTTAATTGAAAAGCCTGCTGTCAAAACAACTGAAGCGGAGAATACGTCACTCAACGCAAATTCAAATGAAATTAACGCAGAGGAAGGAGCGTTTTGAAATTAGCTATTCAACCGAGGGACATTCAAATTATGAAATTCGTTTTCGCTTGTCGTGTGGTAAGCTATGATCAAATTATTCGTCGGCATTTTCCAAAAACAAAAGAGATCGTGGCCCGCCGCCGCTTACGAAAACTTTCGAAAGCTGGGTTTTTAAAAGTAGGCGTGCTTGAGCACTTTGGTCAAATCGTTCGCGTCGTGCAACCGCTACCACAAGCGTGGCCGCTAATTTGTGAAAAATGGTCGCTGGTGGTGGATTCGCCTCACTTTAAAAGTGAATCTTTAGAGCATGACGTTCGCATGGCGGAAATATTCATGAAGATCGAAAAGCTAAAATGCTTTCGTAGTTTTTTTACCGAGAATTTGCTTCAGTCATCGCTGGCCCTGGCTGAAGATCCAAGATTTCGAAGTCTTGCTAAACTTCAAGCTGATGGCGCGCTTACAATTACTGACGCCGCCGGAAATTTGAAAATATACGGCGTTGAATTTGAACTCAGCAAAAAATCGCCCGAGGGATATCGGCAAAAGCTCATCAACTACTATCTGGCAAAAGGCATTGATGGCGTTTTGTATGTGTCGCCGAAGCGCGAAATCCAATCCCTTTTAACTCGAATCGAAGATGAAATTGGCAAGGACCGAACATCACTTGTGTGGTTTAGCTCCGAAGACTCTGCTTTGACATCCACTGGCAAGATCATTTTTAGAAACAGAAAAGGACAAACACTTGAACTCAAATAATCGACCAAGCCTAGTACCACGCCCCTGGTTTTTGCCTAGTACCACGCGCACCACCCTGACAAGACCTAAACTATTGAAAGCGTTTGGTTTTGGTTCCCCGAAAATGAGGGCGTATTCGTACATAACGAATTTTACTTTTGGTTTCTGTATCAGAGGGGTTTTTGCATGAGATAGGTCTGATGAGTGTGAGGATTGAGATGGAATGATAACTAAGTTTTTAATTTAATAATTTTCTAAGGAGATATTTATAGCACGAAGAATAATTGCAGGATTATTGCTGGTATTGACTCTTAATGGCTGCGCGACACTTAAAGATTCATTGATCCTAGGTGCAGGAACCGGCGTTGTTCTTGGCGGAATCGCTGGCAATCAAAGCGACGGCGATAGATCAGAAAACTCATTGAAAGGTGCCGTGATCGGCGGTGTTGTCGGAGGCCTTGCAAGCTACCTGATTCATGGCTCGCTTGAATCGAGGGACACCAGAGTCCGTAAAGATACGCTGCTGAACCTAGAAAAGTTTGATGTCATGGGGCGCGATACTAGCGTCGGCTACGACTCAAGCAAATCATCCGGCACAGGCGACAAATGTTTTGCCACGCGCGAAGTTGACGGCCAAGAGGTTTCAATCCCATGTCGATATCTGAACGATGGCGATTTAACCGGAGAACAAAAGTAGTGAGCGAGGTCGTGACTCAGAAGGAGCTGCGGATCGTTTTGGATATGGAGGCCACCAAAGCTTTCGAATCCATGGTGGCCGCGCTGAAGGCGGAAACGTCGACCATTAAAATTCAACCGTCGCAATTTGTAAGTTTTCTTGTCGCTGATTTTTTTGAAACTCACTTTGAAAAAGACAAAACGGTTTTGATAGCTGAGTTTTTTAATTCTGATGCGTACTTTGATGCCGCAAGAAAGAAAGCCAAGGGCTCGACTGATTATGAAGAGCAAATGGCCGCCGCCCTTTCTGATGCTCAAAAGATTCGGTCTAAGCGGCGTCGAAAGCCCGAAGGATCAAGGAAACCCGTCACCAAATCAAAGGAGATCATGACTCCATGAAGCAATACAGCCGTGCCAAGCAAAAGCGAGTTGACTTTCATAGTATCATTGAACATACTGTAAGCGAATATGAAGAAGATCGAATCCAAGCTTGCAGACGAAATAAAAGAAAAACTCTTCAGTCAGATACAGAAGACAATGGAACAACAAAACCTCAGTCAGGGAGAAGTTGCCAGGCGCATGGATATAGCTCGAACGAATCTGAATCGAGTCATGTGCAAAAAAAGTGGTGTAAGTTTGGAATTTCTTTTGAAGATGGCCGAGAACATCGACCTAGATGTCGAATTGAAAGTGCGACTAAAAAAATAGGAGAAGCGGCATAGGCCGCTTGAAAAAAGCGAAAAGAGTTCGTGCTGGACACCAAGAACTAAAAATTTGTTACGAAACTGTGGAGTTAACCGAAGATGAAAATAAAAAAAGAATTGAACGG
>JAYUTU010000033.1:0-3382 GCA_043754975.1 Bdellovibrionales bacterium
ATTAACAGCAAATTTAAAACACAATAAAATTAAAGTTTCCTATTTCATTGAACCCGCATTGTTACAGGTTGAGTTATCGGCCTTAGCCGGTGCCAATGCGGTTGAATTTCATACGGGGCACTGGGTGCTAGCTCAGGGCCGCAAAAAAAAGCAGATCTGGGACCGATTAGTTGAAGCTGCTGGGTGGGCGCATCAGTTGGGCCTCCGTGTTCACGCTGGGCATGGTTTGGATTACCAACATGCACGCGATATTAAAAAATTACCCTATTTGGTTGAAGTCAACATTGGACACTCTTTGATTTGTTATTCGCTTGAATCAGGGCTTGGTCACGTTATAAAAAAAATGAAACATGAGCTTAAGTAAATCAGAAATTTACAGCCAGCACGTATCCGATGTTTCAAAATTTCTAGACGTTGTCGAATTTCTGAAACCACTATTTACAAAAAAAACATGTGTTTTACTTAAAGGTGATCTAGCTGCTGGCAAAACAACACTCGTGCAGTATTTTTGTAGTGCTTATTTATTAAAGCAAGTTTCATCGCCAACGTTTGCGTTACATCACGTTTATTCAGACGCTGCAGTAAGTTCTATGAGTGTTGACCATTTTGATTTGTACCGACTGCAAACTGCAGATGAAATTGAAACGTCCGGAGTGTGGGATGTGCTAGCAAAGTCTCAAGGTTTAGTTTTCATTGAGTGGTCCGAGCGTATTTCTGATTCGGAATTACCCGCAGATTGGACACTTTTTGAAATTCAAATTAATGTGGCTGAAAATAATCAACGCTTTGTAAAAATCTCAGAGTTATCTTTAGGCTGATTCTTTAGCTAAATCTTCGAGTAAATCTTGATCGTTTTCCGCTAGCTGATCTGTTTTTAGTCCAACTAAAAACCCCACAGTGACATGCCCCCGCCGAAGCGCAGTAATACACACATATTTGAAATTGAGAATGGGTTTTGAAAGCTGACTGACACTCAAAGATTCAGAAATTCCAGTCTGTGAAATGCGTTGAAACGGAGAGTCTGTCGTTAGATCAAAATTAAAAACACCGGTAGATGCTAGATTTTTTTCTAACTCAGAATCCATTTTAAAGACCTGTGTTTGATTATTCACAATTTTTAAAACAACATAGGCACTAAATATCTTTTTTGCTTCAAACGAATATTCCTCATGGCGGTCGGAAAGGTAATCCCAAATAGGACCTGATTTTTCATTAGCAGCTGGATTTAAAGATGAAAAATTTAATTTGCCGCTGCTCGGAACATGCGTGCGATCACCCAGATCCAAAAGTTCGAATTCGACTGAGGAATCACGGTCTTCTTGCTCTGAAACCTCAGCTGTCATCTTTAGGGACTCAGCGATAAACGATAGAACGCTGGGTTCAGCTAAAATAAATATGCACTTAGAAATATTAGAAATATTAGAGATATTTATTAAATTTTCGTTAAACCCAAGCCCTAACACAATCAGATGGCCATCCCAAACTTCTAAGGGAACAAGATCTTCACTCCAAAAATTAAATTGATCATAAGACTTCAGTGTTTTTGCAGATGTGTTCCGAAGGTTTTCTAAATCGACATCTGACAAATCACTTTTTAAACTTGTGCACTGAAAGCGCTCTAAAAACCAGTTGTGATATTTGTTCCAGTCTAAGATCTTGTTTTCAAGGGATAGACGTATCCGTGACCGTTGCAGGTCTTCGAATTGTAGCGAAGCCATTTTTTCTTCCAGCTCTAAAGCTTCCTGAATAAAAAACTCTTCCCAGTTTGCATTTGCCGTGTCGTAATTCATCTGCATTCCGTTTCGGTTTAAATGAGCTCGATCTTGAAATTTCTATAAGGGTATTTAACCGACAAGGCTATCCTGGGTATCACAGTAATATGAACCAGATGCTGATTCTAAAAAATGGAGCTATCTTATTAATAACACTAGGATTTCTTGCGGTTTTCGCACTAAAACTACAGACTGAGCCAGTCAGCTCTACAAAGAGCACCGAGTCCAAATACGACAGAAAGCCCGACAGAGGTCCGGTGTACCATCCTTTACGGGAAAAACCCTATAGTAAAAAAAACCTCAAAGCTTGAGCTAACACCTTAAAACTTTTCAAATATTTCAAATTCGTGTACATACAGACGCTATGCACAAAGCAAATGAAGATAGCTCGCAAACGCGCGTGTACTTAGACCACAACGCAACGACTCCGCTCAGTGATGCGATCAAAAAGCAGTGGACTGCGTTGTTTGATCTTTGGGGTAATCCGTCATCAATTCATACAAGTGCGCGCCCGGGCAAACAATGGCTGCGTGAAACAAAACAAAAAATTGCGAGCGTTCTAGAATGTTCACCTCTTGAAATTATTTTTAATTCAGGAGCCAGTGAAGGAAATAATTCTGTTTTGAAATCAGTGTGGCAAGAACGTGGAAAGCTGCGCCCCGAATTTTTAGTCAGCCAAGTTGAGCATCCAAGTGTAATTAAAACGGCCGAGTACTTAGCCTCACTCGGTGCAATTATAAAATATATCCCAGTTGATCGAACTGGACAAATGGATCTGGAGTTTATTCGCTCGAATATTTCCGAAAAAACAGCGCTTATTTCTGTGATGTATGCCAACAATGAAACTGGAACCTTGTTTCCAATAGAGCAAATTTCTGAACTGGCTCATAGTGTTGGTGCGTTCATGCACTCGGACTGTGTGCAGATGCTCGGAAAAAGTATCACTCGTTTTAAAGATCTTGATTTAGATTATGGAACATTTTCAGCTCACAAATTTTATGCTCTAAAAGGCGTTGGGTTTGCATTTGTTAAAAAAGGCAGTCCTTGGCAGCCCCTCATTCACGGTGGCGGGCAAGAGCGCGCTCGTCGTGGCGGCACAGAAAATATTTTAGGCATAGCGACTCTAGGAATCATGATGGATCAGCTGAAAAATCTAGAACTACGAGTAGCAGAAATGACCCGCTTACGTGATCTTTTTAGAATCCTTAATCTGCTCAACTCTTTCGAGCATTCTGGTCACTGCGCGGGAAACTCCACGGCTGCCAAATACATCTAATTTAATTATCGACGGCGTTGATGGGGAAACACTTTTGATGAGCTTAGACATCAAGGGGTACTCAGTCAGCACGGGAGCCGCTTGCAGCAGTGGGAATCCAGAGCCTAGTCCGGTTCTTCTTGCATTAGGATTAACGCGCTCGCAAGCGCAAAATTCGCTGCGTATCAGTCTTGGATGGAGCACAACTGAAACAGAAATTCGTCGGTTTGCATCTGTGCTTATTGCGGTCGTTGCAAAACTGAGATCAGTAAATGAAAACGTAAACAGACCATCTGAGGCTCATCATGCAGTCATCTGAACTAAATCTATCATTACAAAAAAAAACAAAAGGCCG
>JAYUTU010000034.1:0-7637 GCA_043754975.1 Bdellovibrionales bacterium
CCATGAAATGTGTTGCCCGCAGAGGCGTGCTCATGCTCGCGACCGGCCTGTGTGCCGTGTTTGCCCTCGGCGACCGAAATCGGCGGATGATAAGCAATTTTCATTAGAGCCAGTTGCGGCTCGGCTGTCAGAAATTTTAAATAAAGAAGTTGTTCTGATGGCAGAACCCAGTTCAGAGGGAGTTAAGCATATTCTTTACGGCAATATGAAAAATGAAATCATTTGCCTAGAGAACTTACGCTTTGATACTGGCGAAACAGAAAATAAATTGGAATTAGCGCAGTACTGGGCTTCGTACTCTGATATTTATATTAATGATGCCTTCGGAGCTAGTCATCGAGCCCATGCCAGCATTCACGCATTACCAGAAATCATGGCAAAAAAAGGTGTTGGCTTCCTGATTGAAAAGGAAATCAAAATGCTAGATAGTTTAATGGATGCTCCAAAAAAGCCCTACATAGCTATTCTTGGCGGCGCAAAAATTTCGGATAAAATTTCTGTCATCGAAAAGCTAATTGATATTGTAGATGGCTTTGTTGTCGGCGGAGCCATGGCCTATACGTTTTTAAAAGCCCAAAACATATCCGTTGGAAAATCTTTAGTCGAAACAGATAAAATAAAATATTGCAAAGAAATGATTCAGCGGATTGAAGCCCGTGGAAAGACATTGCTTTTACCAACGGATCACGTTGTCAGTACAGAATTTGGAAATTCTGCTAACAAACGGGTCACGACGGATTCATCCATCAAAGACAATGAAATGGGCTTAGACATCGGGCCGAAAACAATTAAAAATTTTACGACTCTGTTAGAAAATGCAGCCACTGTTTTTTGGAACGGTCCCATGGGAGTCTTTGAAAATGCAGCATTCTCGGAAGGGACATTTGCAATAGCAAAGACGTTAGCGAATTCAAAGGGCGTAAAAATTGTGGGCGGTGGTGATTCCGCAGCTGCAGCTGAAGCCTCTGGCTTTGCAAGTAAGATGACTCATATTTCGACTGGTGGCGGAGCAAGCCTTGAATATTTACAAGGTGAAAAATTGCCCGGACTTGAAATATTACGGCCGCGAAAGCAAAGCGAAGTGATGCCGTGAAAAAAATTTTTGCGGCCAACTGGAAACTGAATAAAACTCCAACCGACTCTGTAAAGTTCATTACCGATTTTTTAAAACTGGCAGCAAACGGCGTTTTTAGTCAAAGTGAAGTTCTGTTATTTCCACAGGCATTTTCACTCGATGCAGTTGCCAAGGGCTGTAATGGCACAAAGATTCAATTTGGGCCGCAAAATATTTTCTCTGCAAAATCAGGGGCTTTTACAGGGGAAAATTCGGCCGAAGTGGCGCAGCTTTTAGGGGCGCAGTACGCATTGGTCGGGCACAGTGAACGCCGTCAGATTTTTGGTGAATTAGATGCTTTGTTAAACGCCAAATTACAGCTGTTACAAAATTTAAAAATGACTCCTATTCTTTGTATTGGTGAAAGCCTTGAGCAACGGGACGCTGGACTAACAGAAAAAATTTGTTTCGAACAATTGGAAAAAAGTTTGGTGGGATTAAATACTGGGCTCCATTTAATTGTTGCCTACGAACCAATTTGGGCTATCGGAACCGGCAAAGTGGCTACACCGGCTCAGGTCGGAGCTATTCACGAAAAGCTTTCGCAAAAATTGACAGACCTGGGGTTTGTTAAGTTTCAGTTGCTTTACGGTGGTAGCGTGAAAGCAGATAATGCGAAAGAGCTCTTACAGATTCCACACGTTCACGGATTTTTAATTGGTGGAGCTTCATTAGATCCTGATAGTTTCTATAAAATTTGTAATTCGTAAAAAATTTCATTATGAGACAGTCTAACGATTGTATGACGTTGGATTGGCATTATTCCTACAAAAGACGCTTTCGCGTAAAGTCATTGCTCACTCAATTAAACAGCGTCCACTGGAATTGGTTGGCATATCCCATTCAGGCGCATTTCAATCTTGGAACTTAAGGCGCTTTCATTGCACTGAATTGAGTGACTGATAGAATAAAGGTGTGAATATGATCGACAATAAACGCAAGATTCATGTACGACGCTGCCATGTTTGTTCTGCTGTGAATGAGCATATTGGGTCACCGGTTATTAAATGTGATGGCTGTGGCAAATTCTTGGCGCCATTTATGTTTTTCGACGAGCGCAATGATTTAGACCCCAGGAAAAATGTTCCTGCCGAGAATATGAATATTGACGAGGTGCGGCTAAAGGCTGGCACTTTGTACGAGGATCTAAAATCTCAGTATCCACCTTTGTGGGGAATAACTGTATACTGGTAAGATGAAAGTTACCTTTACTGATATTCAGAATGCCGAAAAAATAATTGAAAAATTAATTGTTAAAACGCCCTGCCCGTATTCGCATTCCACGTCGGAGCTAATCGGCTGTGATGTTTTTTTAAAACTAGAAAATAATCAACGCACCGGTAGTTTCAAACTGCGAGGAGCTGCAAATAAAATTGCAAGCCTTACTGAAGAGCAGAAAAAACGGGGAGTGATCGCGTGCTCTGCAGGAAATCACGCTCAAGGAGTCGCATTAAGCTCACGCCTAAACGGAGTTGAATCCATCATTGTTATGCCAGAAACGGCATCGCTTGCAAAAATTCACGCGACAAAAAATTATGGCGCCGAAGTCATTTTGCATGGCCAGATGTTCGATGAGGCACGCGATCATGCCTACATGCTTGCGAAAGAAAAAGGGTATATCTTTGTTCATCCTTTTGAAGACGAACACGTCATAGCTGGCCAGGGAACACTTGGACTTGAAATATTAAATCAGGTGAAAGATCTGGATTCTCTTGTAGTTCCTATTGGCGGTGGCGGTTTAATTAGTGGAATTGGAATCGCTGCCAAAGCAATAAACCCCAAAATTAAAATCATTGGCGTGCAGGTCGATGTCGTTAATACCATGGAGCAGCTGTTTAAGATGAACAAATTCACTCCAATTCAGATGGCGATTTCCACTTTGGCTGACGGAATTGCAATAAAAAATCCAAGCCAGGTTATGTATGAGTCCTTCATAAAAAAATATGTCGACGAGATTGTAACTGTGACCGATTCCCAAATTGCCGAAGCCATTGTTTTTTTGATGGAGCGTGTAAAAACAATTGCAGAAGGTTCCGGGGCTGTAGCTTTGGCAGCTGCCATGGTCCACAAAAAGACGCTGCCGTTAGGTAAAAAAACCTGCCTCCTTATTTGCGGCGGGAATATCGATATGAATATCATTTCACAAGTGATTCAGCGGGGACAGATCGAACGCGGTCGTTTGTGCGAACTTTCGGTGATTGTGCCTGATGTGCCAGGTAGTCTCAGTAAATTATCACAAGTAATCGCTGAAAACCGAGCCAATGTCTTGGAAGTGCATCACGACCGCATTCGTACGGGTTTAAATTTAAAAGAAACTCGCATAGAATTCGTTTTAGAAACGACAAGTCATCAGCATATTCAGCGGGTCAGAGACGCACTAACTCAGATGGGCGCCCGAATTATTTAAGCTCTTTGAGCAGGTTATTTGAGCTCTTTGAGCAGTGACCAATTAAATTCAATGACATCGCCTTGATGAAACAGGGTTGGTTCGTCTTTGGCCAGCGGCTGATCTGAAATTTTCAGAAAATCATTTGCATACTGAGGCAGTAGTAAACCCGGCTTAATCGTAGCAGGCTCAGCGGTTAGCAGCTTCAATTTTAAATGAATTTTTCCGTCCAAAAATTGTGAGACAATGGGAAATACTTTTTTGGCAGAAATCAAATAATCTAAATCTTTAAATACGAATTTCTTCGAGTCCCCGTTAATTTCGCAGATGTGTTTATCAATTTCAAGTTGCACCCGAAATTCAGGCTGCAATTTAAAGGCAGCAGTTGCCGATTTTGCTTTACCAGTTAAATTAGTCAGTAAATAAGCCATCTGCTCGGTAATTATTTTTTGTAACAGCAAATTATAAGTCCCCAGCGAGTTGGCCTTGGATACAATCGACTGCGGAGGCAGTGTCAGTCGAATTAGATCTAATACCGGCTGTGATAATAAGTCCTGCATTCCATAGCTGTCGGCCACCGCCATGATCAGTGCACTTTCAATCACATGAGAAGCTGCACACAGTTTCTGTGCCATTGACGTCTGCGAAAAGTCGGCATGAATGGATCTTTGATTTTGTTTCTCATCAATTGTTAATCGCAGTTTTATCAGGTCTGATCCACCGAGTTTTAAACTCACTTCGCTTTGGCCTAGGGCTTTTGTATTAAAATTACGTTCAAATATTAGTGCTACGATTTTAAAATAGGCCAATTGATTTTTTACCACCGAGATCGGCTCCAAATAGTGGCTTATATTTTTTAATTGCAAAACTAAATCCCAGTTTTTTTCAAAAAAAGTTTGCAGTAATGAGGCTTGCAAATTCTGCTCGACAAGAAACGGCCAAACAGTTTTGTTTTTTTGCCCGGCTTCATACAGCGGAGTTGGGGGAATTTTAAAATCAATCTGTGGCAACACGTGAACAAAAACCAGGAAAATTTTTTCGCTTAACCTGGTGGTGAAAAAAATATTTTGATAATTTAAACCGCCATTGCCAGGATCATTTAAAATAAGCAGGTCCCCAATTTGCGGATTCAGATATTTTTTTACAATTTGAAAAACCACCAGCCGGCTGGTGGTTGATTTCATAACGCCGTTATCCACTGAAGCCAGTAATTTACCGTCCTCAGTCACCAACGAAGCTGAATTGAACGGACTTAAAAATGTTTTGAGTGCACTTTGAGTGCTATGGAAGTTCAACTGAAGTTCCTTTTTTTGCCTGCAGCATGATTTCTTGCGCCCAATTGTAGTTCGAGAAACTAAAGGATGAATTTTTCTTTAAATCCTGAAAAAAGAATGAGCCAAAGTCTCCTAAAATTCGGGCTGACTTCGATCTGCAGTTTTTTAAGATCCATGCTGTTACTGAAAATCGAATCCATTCCTTGATATCCAGCTTGCTCATGCGGGTCAGATCCAAGCTCTGCGCTTTTTGCAAAATCTGAAATTGCGTATTTACCTTTTGCTGAATCGCATCTGACATCAGCTGTGGAAAAAGATTCACAATCAGTTTGTTATCCCGAAGCTCTTCGGAAAACACATCAAGAATAAGAGTTTTTACAGATCGACCAGCAACAATGGGACCGGGCTCGAACTGCGGCGAATTTGTGGCAACAATGACCTGGCCGGCCGTATTAATAGTTAACTCACAAAAGGGGAACAGAGCGAACTTTTCCGTATCAGGTTTTGTGTAATTGATGACTCCCCAGGGGCTATGCCATTTATCACTACTTGACAGATCTATCGAGCTCCAGTTTTCAACATCAAAATAAAACGCTTGGGTTAATTTTTCTTGTTGCAGATAATTTTTTAGAAACGTTTGCGAGCTAAAATACAGATCAATATTTTCAAACTGGTCGGTGAAGGACGAAGTAACCCAAAATTTAATTTTAACATCAGGGCCCAAAGCACTATGAATATCAGCTAGGACTTCATCTTTGGTGCCTTCGCTGCCAGCATTCAACAAAGTTCGTCGAACGGATTCAAAATCAAGCGGTTGCGGCACAGTAAAAATTTTAAAATTCTGACTTGTAAAAAAATCTTTAACTGCCGTTATTTGCTCTGGTGAAAAAAGAGTTTCTGGAAGCTGCAAAACAACTTTGTTTATTTCTGAATTCACCTTTTTGACACGTGCTAATTCAACGGACAGCTCGGTCAGAAATTCGTCTGTAGGAAGATCGGTACGAAGTGTAAGAATTAATGCAGGCGCTGCCAAAGATTGCATTTGCGTCTGCGCCACGGCATAGGAACTTTCAAAGCCTGCAGGAATTGCCTGGATGACACTGCCCCCAAGGCGAAATGTTTGCAGTCGATCTAAATACCGAGTCACAATAAAAATGGATTCAATCTTTAATTCGGGATTGGCCGCCACGGTTTGGGCCAGCAAATTTTTTAAAGATGTCTGTGGAAGATAAACTGACTTTTCAAAAAGCAAAGTCGGAATCGAAGCTGGACTTTCAGTTTTGCCAGTTCCGTGCAAATTAAATACACCCAAAGTTGCATAGGATTCGCCTAGATAAAGTGCAATAGCAGTTTGGGTCATTGTCTTAAGAACTCGTACTTTCTTTTGTTGTGTTGGGTATGATAGAAAGACTGTGGTAAAGGGTCAATCATGAAAGTGTCTGCTGAGATTTTAAATCTAGTGCCGTACAAGCCAGGGAAACCAATTGCTGAAACTCAGCGCGAATATGGCTTGACCGAGGTTTACAAATTAGCCAGTAACGAAAATCCCCTAGGGCCCAGTCCGAAGGCGATTGCCGCAGTAGAATCTTTTCTAGCTCAGCAACATCGCTACCCAGATCCAGTTTGTTTTGAACTTATTCAAAAAATTTCAAAGCGGTGGCATGTCCCGGCCACCCAAATCGGAATTGGTAATGGTTCGAATGAAATTATTGATTTATTAATACGAATATTCTGCGAGCCAGGTGACGCCATTTTAACGTCGCAGGCAGCTTTTGTGGCTTATCAAGTGTGTGCCCAGGCGGCGCGAGTTAAAGTGCGAACAACACCACTGCGTCATGACTTAACGATAGATTTAAAAGCCATCGCCGACGATTTTTTTCGCAATCCAACAGCGCGAGTTAAAATTATTTTCATTCCTAACCCGAACAATCCGACGGGAACTTTGGTCGGCGGACTGGAGCTTGATGAATTTCTTGTGCGCTTAGGAAATCGAGATGATGTGCTGCTGGTTTTTGACGAAGCCTATACGGAATATGTCCGGGACCCCGAATTCAAAGAAGCCGCAGTGTTTTATAAAAACTATTCTAACGTGATCGTACTAAAAACATTTTCGAAAGTCTTTGGCTTAGCTGGATTTCGCTTGGGCGCAATGCTTTGTCCCGAATATGTTTTAGAGCTATATAATCGCGTGCGTAACCCATTTAATGTGAATGATTTGGCCCAGGTCGCTGGAGCCGCTGCCTTAGACGACGAAAGTTATCTGCGGGATTCGCAACAGGTTGTTTGGAGCGGTTTAGATTATTTTTACCAAGAATTGAAACGGTTAAATTTAAAATTTTGGCCTTCGCATGCTAATTTTGTACTTTTCGACACCCGAAGAAATGCTCAAGAGGCTTTTACTAGTCTAATTAAAATGGGCATTATTTTGCGACCCGTACAGAATTACGGCTTTCAAACTGAGTTACGAATGTCTGTCGGGCGTGCAGATGAAAATAAAAAAGCGATTGCAGCAATCGAAAAGATGCTGACCGAAGTTCCGGAAGTCAGGTAAACAGAAGCATGGGATTTGTAATTACGATAGATGGCCCCGCGGCCTCAGGAAAATCTTCAGTCAGTCGCGCCCTTGCAAAAAGTTTGAACATTCCGTGGGTTTCAACGGGAGCATTCTACCGAGGATTAGCCTTTGCAGCGCTTCATTTGAAAATTGCCCTAAATGATCGCCAGCAGCTGTCTGAGCTGGCGATGTCGGATCTGTGGAAAGTTGAAATGACGCCCGAAAAAACCAAAGTTTGGTTTCAATCCGAGGACGTGACTGAAAAAATTGGCCAAGAAAACGTGGGTAACGCCGCAAGCACCATCAGTC
>JAYUTU010000035.1:0-3376 GCA_043754975.1 Bdellovibrionales bacterium
TCAATTACGGCATGTTCGAATGGCTCTAATTTTTTTCCATCAATCTGTTTAAAAATAACTTGCGGCTTCGAAACAAGTAACTCGAATCCCTCGCGGCGCATTTGTTCAATCAATACACCAAGTTGTAATTCGCCTCGGCCAATAACTTTAAATGCATCTGTCGCTGCGGTTTTTTCTACGCGGATGGATACGTTATAAAGTAATTCTTTTTCAAGACGTTCTAAAATTTTTCTGGAAGTAACTTGCTTACCTTCTTGGCCCGCGAACGGTCCATTGTTCACAGAGAAAATCATTCCAACTGTGGGCTCATCGACTTTGATACGTGGAAGTGGGCGTGGATCAGTTGCTGATGTGATGGTGTCACCGATAGTGAAATCTTCGATCCCTGCGATGATCGCCATATCTCCAGCGCCAATTTCGGTTACTGGGACTTGTGAATTGACGTAGTATTGAAACAAAGCAGAAACTTTAACTTTTTTCTGACCATTTTCTTGAATACAAATAATGTCATCACCAACTTTTACGGTACCTGCACGCATACGACCCATCGCTAAACGGCCAACGTAGTCATTGTAACCCACGTTAGAAACCATTAACTGCAATGGTTCATTTTCTTTGATTGTCGGTGGCGGCACTAATTCAACGATTGCATCGTATAGAACTGTTAAGTCTTTTGTTTTTACATCGGGATCAAGCGTTGCCATACCTTCACGTGCGATCGCGTAAATTGTATGAAAAGAACATTGTTCTTCAGTGGCTTCAAGATCGATGAATAAATCAAAAAGTTCATTGTGAACATCTTGAATACGCGCATCCGAGCGGTCAATTTTATTAATGACCACGATAACTTTGATGTTTTGTTCTAAGGCTTTTTTTAAAACGAAACGCGTTTGTGGAAGTGGACCTTCTGAAGCGTCACATAATAAAATGGCGCCATCAACCATGTTAAGCACGCGCTCAACTTCGCCACCGAAGTCACTGTGTCCCGGAGTATCAACGATATTAATTTTGAAATCTTTGTAAGTGAACGACGCATTTTTTGCTGCGATCGTGATTCCGCGTTCTTTTTCAAGATCCATTGAATCCATCAACCGTTCTTCAACGGCTTGGTTATCACGGAATGTTCCCGCTTGTCTGATCAAGTGATCAACTAATGTTGTTTTACCATGATCGACGTGCGCAATGATGGCGATATTTCTGATTTTCTTTGGATCTTGCATTTTTTTTCCTTCTTCTAAAAGCACTTATTAAAAATTAAACAAACAAAACTAAATAAATAAAACTAGCCGTGGCCACCCATTAAAAAGTCATCTTGGCTGGTGTCTTCCTGCTCGATATTTTTTATTGAACCGAAGAAGTGTAGCGCATGACTAAGCACTTCGTCATTATCCTTGATCTGAAAAATAGATTTTCTGAAGGCCGCAGCACCAGGATAGCCAGTCGAAAACCAAGAAGCGAACTTTTTAAGCTGAATATTGGTAATGTGGTCGTTGCTGTGGGCCCTAATTGCCTTGTCGAGGTCCTGAAAAATGCCGCTGTAATTTCGCTTGAGGTCTTCACGAGTCGGTTCATTGCGCCACAGGCTTAAAGCATCAGCAAAAATTAGCGGATTCTTCAAAGCACCTCGCCCAATTAGAACCCCATCGCAACCTGAGTTCTTAAGCTGCTGAACTGCCCTTTGTGGAGTTACAATATCGCCGTTACCTAGAACAGGAATTTTTACTTTTGATTTAACATCGGTAATAAAATCCCAGTCGGCTATTCCTGAATAGCCAGCTGCACGCGTTCGACCGTGGATAGCCACCCAAGTAATACCCTCGTCAAATGCCAAATTGCAAACATCAACCGCGTTTCTAGAGTTTGCATCCCAGCCAGTACGAATTTTTATTGTCACTGGAATTTTCACTGCACGCACGCACGCACGTAAAACTTTTTGCATGGCCGGCAGATCTTTTAACATCGCCGAGCCCGCTCCTTTTTTTACAACTTTCGGCACAGGGCAGCCGAAATTTAAATCAACAAAGTCTGCGCCTTGCTCTTCGACGACCTGTGCAGCCCGCGCGATGATTTCAGGATCTTCGCCAAAAAGCTGAATTCCGATAGGCCTTTGGCTTTCATCGAAACTCATTAGCGAAAGAGTTCTTTCGGATTTGTATTCAATCCCCGTCGCGCTGACGAGTTCAGTAACAACCACGCTAGCATCTAATTTTTTCATGAAGGTGCGAAAGGCATGATCTGTAATTCCAGCCATGGGCGCTAAGACAAACGGATTTTTTCTTAGGGCCTCTAATGGGTGAATTCGCATCCTTAGGGTATGACAAAGGCATGGAAGAAGGTCAATCAGATGATAGAATTCATCAGCTTAACCATGTAATCCGTCCATCTGTTTGCCGGGGGGCTTTTGGAGGCTGATGATCAGGATATCCAATGACAACTGCACAAAGAAGCTCAAGCTGACCGCTCTTGGACTCGGGCATCTGCGAAACTCCTAAAAATTCATCGACTTCAGCTTTTATTTCAAGCGGCGCACCCATCGTGCAACATCCTAATTCTTCAACTAAACAGGCTAGATTTAGATTCTCAACTGCCATGTAAACGCTACCAATGCTGGTGTGATACCGCTCGTCGGGGGAATTGAGTGAATAGGCGAATACAATGACTGGGGCTTCACCCAGCGTGTAGAAAAAGCGTTCCGTAAATTCGTACAACGACGGTTTCAATTTTTTTTGCAAAACGTCTTTTATTCCTAGCCATGACTTTTGCGAAAATTTTAAGTACTGGTTCCGCTTTTCGCCTTGAACGACAAAGAAACGCCAGTTTTGTTGATTTTTTCCCGAAGGCGCATGCAGTGCTGCATTTAAAATTCGTTGCAGCACATCCTGCGGAACACTTGTTTTTTTGAACTGTCTAATCGACTGTCGTGATTCAATTAGCTTATAAAACTGCTCACGTGGCATTTGACCCATCTGAAGAAGTATAACAAACTGACAACGAATGGAAACAACAAAAGAGTCCGCAACCTGGTTGAGTCAAAAGAAAACAATTCTGTTTTTCGTTTGCCTATCCTTTTTATTAACCGGGATTACATTAATTCCATCTGTACGCCGCCAGCTGCAACTTTTTTTTAACGATCAGCACCGCGTTGTTTTGGCCAAAATTAGTGGTTACTTTTCATCCGAGCAAAATCAATTTCTTATTTTAAAAGTAAAAGATGCTGCGGGTTTGCAAATTGAAATCTATGAACAGTCGACCGAGCCCAATTCACAGACTTTCAAACAAAAATTTGATCTTTCAGAGGACTCAGATTCCTATGTTACTTTAGATAAAAATTCGACTAATTTGGCTCTGCAAGATGTCGATCAAGATGGTAACTTAG
>JAYUTU010000036.1:0-3370 GCA_043754975.1 Bdellovibrionales bacterium
CTTCCAAGTGATGACGATAAAAACTCATTTTTAAAATCTTGTGCAGGAATTAAAGCTGCCGATGTGGCTTCTATAGTTTACACTTCGGGAACGACTGGTGTTCCCAAAGGAGTAACTCTAACCCATGAATCCGTCGTTTCAGAAGTGACTGAAATTTTTGCGGCTGTCGGAGTGAAGTCTAGTTACATCACGTTATCGTTTTTGCCATATGCCCATGTCATGGGGCGCGCTGAAATGTGGGGCAGCTGCTACAACGGCCACACCCTGGCATTTGCTCAATCTATTGAAACTTTAAAAAATGATTTAGCTGACATTAAACCTGATTTTATTATTGCAGTCCCTCGCATTTTTGAAAAGGTCTACGCCAGCATATTAGCAAAAGTTGAAACTCAACCGCTAAAGCAAAAACTATTTAATAAGGCATTAGAAATTTCAGCTGAAGTTTCCAAATACCGAAAAACGAAGCAAGCCATACCCTGGGGTCTTTTGTTGCAGCACGAAACACTCTGTAGAACGGCATTCGCGCCGATCAAGGCTGCATTTGGTGGTCGACTATTATTTGCAGTCAGCGGAGGCGCCCCCTTGGCCCCAGAGCTAACCTTATTTTTTTCAAATTGTGGAATTCAAATTCTTGAAGGTTATGGTTTAACTGAAACTTGTGCTGCAGTTACAGTAAACACTCCTTTTAATTTTAACCCAGGAACTGTCGGCCGCCCGCTTCACGATGTACAAATAAAATTTGCCAGTGACGGCGAAATTTTAATAAAAAGTAAAAAATGCATGAAAGAATATTTTAAAAATCCAGAAGCCACTGCCGAAGTTTATAAAGATGGGTACCTTGCAACTGGTGATATTGGTGAACTCACCGCAACTGGCGAATTAAGAATCACCGATCGAAAAAAAGACCTTATAAAAACTGCCAACGGAAAATATGTGGCCCCGCAGAAACTAGAGGGCCTTCTGAAACAAGAGCCACTGATCTCTCAGGTTTTAATTCACGGCGATCAAAAAAAGTTTGTTTCAGCACTTATTTCAATCGAAGACACGCAAATCAAACAGTGGGCCACTTCTCAAAATTTATCTTTTGAGGTCATCGAAGAGCTTTATCAAAACCCGGCACTACGACTACGAATACAGAAGCAAATACAGCACGTCAATTCGGCCTTAGCCAGTCATGAATCCATCAAAAAGTTTGAAATTATTAGCGATTCTTGGACTGTCGAAAATGGATGCTTAACTCCGTCAATGAAGCTGAAAAGAAAACGAATCGAACAAAAATATGCGCAGCTGATCACTGAGATGTATGAATAAATCTAAAATAATATTTTTTTTACTGGTGATTACAGTTTTACTTGCATGCACTAACTTAGCACGTCGAACCTTAGCACTAAATACCGAGGCCCCGGTCATTTTTTATGACAATTCCTTTTGCATAGTAGACTCATGTGCTGAAAAAAATTATGACTTAGCAAATGAAGACGACAACATCCAGTTCAAAAATAATTTAAAAAAATTGATTCAAGCTTCACACGCAGCTAAAAAATCTAGAGTGGACTCTCGTGACATGGATGAAGTCATACGGTTTCATTTAGGTCATCCGAGTATCGCTAAAGGAGCAGCTCTGGCGCTAGAGCTTTTGCAAGAGCCTGATATCGTGAAAGCCGCGCAGGATATCAACGAGGTTTTCGCAGCAATAAAAAATAATTTTCGAGTTCCAATAGATGCCAATTTTCAGTTTTTTTATCTACCAATTGAATTTTTCACAAGAATAAAATATAATGAAGTTCGTGTCGATCACAGTCAGCCAGATTATTTAATTGATCCTGCCCCTTCCAGTTTCTGGCGAGGATCTGGCTCTAATGACAAAAAAGATTTGAACATTGGATTTGATCGAAATCAAAAATTTAATTACTCAAAACGACCGTGCAATTATGATAAACCAAAAGCGGGATTTGGTGTTCACCCTGGCTTTCATATTCTCTGCGGCGAGCGAAAATTTAAACTCAAACTGGGAACTGAAGTGCACTCCTCGTCTTTCAATGCTCGGCTGTATCACGCGCTGGGCTATTTTGTACCCACAATCGACTTTATTGACCAGCCAACACTGCGCTATGATCGCAAAATTCTAACTGAATTTAACAGCCGCCGCATCGAGCACTTTCGAGTTTTGCTTGGAAAAAAAACTCTTTTCAAACAAAGCAATGATCGTTATTACTCGCCGTATGATTACATAAAAGAAGTTATTCTTAAGAATGGAATTGCAATTCCAGCAAGGGAATTAAAGCAAAACTTATTTTTAAATGCCAATTTAGAAAGACCCGAATTAATAGCCGACAATTTTAATGCCGCATTTGAGGAACAAGTCGCGCTCGTCGTGATGGTACCTGCATCTTATATTTTAAAAACCAACGAAAATGAAATCGGTGCTTGGCGCTATGACGAATTGTCCCACGAAAATCGCCGCGAACTCAGAGGGCTGCAGTTGTTAGCTGCTTGGGTCGGTAATTTTGATATGCGGATGGATAATGTGCGCCTTGTGCGCAGCGAAGAAAATGGAATCGTGCGCATCAAACATTTAATTTCCGATGTCGGAACCGGATTAGGAAACTCAAGTTTCTTGTTAGCAAACTCGACAAGCAATATCGAGGAAATGCCCTGGGCTGTAACTGAAACCTATACTCAAAATGCAGACGGTTATAGTGACGAACGATTAGAAATTATAGGCCTCATGAGCATCGAGGTTAACAAGGCCTTTAAGAAAATGACTTTTGCAGATGGACAATGGATGGTTAATAAATTGTGTCAGATCACCGAATCCCAGTTACAAGCTGCTTTGCAAGCCTCGGGTTTAAGTGAAGCAGAATCAGCTCTAGCATTTGAAAAACTAATAAGCCGACGCACCAAAATGGTGCAAGATTTCAAATTAGAATCTCAATTAAAATCCTGCATAATAAAGACAAACAAAAAACTAAGCTCAACCAAGCCAGACTCAAAAGGCTACCAACTAAAAGAAGGCCACTTAAGAAAAGTAAAGCCATAGCATCTCAAAAAGCGTAACACATTTAATGAAGTGATACTTTTTCAAAAAATCTAGCTTCAAAACTGAGATCTACCGCTAGCACTGAAATCTATCTTCAGAACCAAAATCTTACTCCCGAACCAAAATCTTACTCCCGAACCAAAATCTTACTCCCGAACCAAAATCTTACTCCCGAACCAAAATCTTACTCCCGAACCAAATCTAACTCCCGACACCAGAATCTAACTCCAGCACCAAAAACCTGCGTGCAGCAAGAAAATCCGGCTTACGAACGAAGGTTCATTCTTCGTCACGGCGCTTTACCCTGGGCCATCGCCCCAGTGTTGCAAC
>JAYUTU010000037.1:0-3367 GCA_043754975.1 Bdellovibrionales bacterium
AAAAACAGCATATTCTAGCAGCTATGAATATGAAATGGATTTTTGTCGCCTTACTGGTTTTTTCTGCTGCCATTGGCGGCGGCGTGTACGTGCTTTCCAAAGCGGGTCACGGTGCGGGTATCGAGGTCGACTGGCGTCTGTTGGGACAGCTTGATTATTTATCAAATAAAGCCACAACAGAATTACAGCAGGTCGACGGCAAAGCAGTCAAGATTCCAGGCTTCATAGTTCCATTGGACGACGACAATCGCCTGGTGACTGAGTTTTTATTAGTTCCTAGTCCCCAGGCTTGCATTCATGTGCCGCCTCCGCCTCCGAATCAAATGGTCTATGTGAAAATGAAAACAGGCGTTGAAGTGACAGTTGGCGCGCCCGTTTGGGTCTACGGAAAATTTAAAATAGCTACCACGCGGTCGCAGTACGGCGAAGTTTCTTTTGAAGTTGAGGGCACAGTCGTTGAGCCCTACAGATAACTCATTTTTTTTAAAGGAGCTTATGTTTTATTTTTTAATCATCCTAGTCAGTTTTTGTGCCCAGGCGGGTAAGCACCAACACAAAGCTCATGCGCATGGTGCTGCCAAAATAGGAATCGCCTTTGAGGGGCTCAGTGGAAAAATTACTTTTGAAAGCCCTGGCGAAAGCATTTTCGGTTTTGAATACGCAGCTAAAACGGAAGTCGATAAAAAAAAACAAGCTGCAGCGCTATCTCAATTAGAAAACGAAATCAGCCAAATAGTTGTTTTTGAAAATCAGTTAAAGTGTGTATTTTCAAAAGAAAGTATAGCAGTTAAACAAGACGGCAAACACTCTGAATTAGAGGCCTCGTTTACGGTGACTTGTGAAAAGGACCTAGCTAACACAAGCCTTATCATGAATGTGCAAAAAACATTTCCGAAGCTAAAAAATGTGGATGTGCAAATTTTGGTTGGCGAAATTCAAAAATCTTTAGCAGCTAATAAAAATGGCGTTAAAATTGAATTGAAAAAATGAGTGCAGCTGTTGTCATTGAAAATTTAAAATTCTCGTACGCTGCAACTGCAGTCCTGCATATTAAAGACTTCAACGTGCAGGCTGGCGAATTTATTTTTCTTCATGGTGCAAGTGGCTCTGGAAAATCCACGTTGCTCGAGCTCTTGGCTGGGGTGTTGCCGATGCAAAGTGGTCAGCTCACTTTACTCGGTGAAGCTTTGCATGAAAAAACGCTAGGTCAGCTGGATCAGTTTCGCGCCAAGAACATTGGCTATATTTTTCAGAGTTTTAATTTAATTCCGTACCTTTCAGTCCTTGAGAATATTCAATTGCCACTGATGTTTTCGAAAGAAAAATCTGAACCTGAGTTTTTGGATTATTTAATTCAAAGTTTAGAATTGCAACCCTATGTGCAGCGGCAGGTGACCGCTTTATCGGTCGGGCAGCAACAGCGAGTTGCCGTAGCCCGCGCATTAATGAAGAAACCAAAGCTTATTTTAGCCGACGAGCCGACTTCGGCCTTGGATTATGATCACCGCGAAAAATTTCTACAGTTATTATTTAAAGTATGTCGTGAGCAAAATACGACAGTCGTTTTTGTTAGCCATGACCGCTCCATTGAAAAATTATTTACTCGTTCTGTCAGGTTAGATTCTATAAATTCGGTAACGCCTCAACAGGTGGGCCTATGACGGCAGGTGCCTGGTTCAGGTTAGGTTGGAAATCCATAAAAAATCGCAGACTGGCAACGTCGCTAACTGTTGTGTCGATGATGTTAAGTTTGGTTTTATTGATGTCCGTGGAACGCATTCGCCGTGCGGCGGAAAGCGGTTTTACCCAAAGCGTATCTGGGGTGGATTTAATTGTGGGTGCTCGGACGGGCTCGTTGCAATTGGTGCTGTATACTGTTTTTAATTTGGGCCAAGCAACTAACAACGTTTCTATAGCCAGCTATAATTCGCTAAAGAATCGTCCCGAAGTTGAATGGACAATTCCGTATAGCCTGGGCGACGGGCACCGTGGGTTTCGTGTTGTCGCAACAACTTCTGATTTTTTCAAATATTATCGTTTTCGATCCAAGGAAAAAATTGAATTTCAAACAGGCAATCAGTTCCAAAATTATTTCGATGTCGTTATAGGTGCCGATGTCGCCAAAGCGCTAGATTACGAAACCGGGTCAACCGTTTCAGTGATGCATGGATCTACCACTGGCGATGGCATACAAGCTCACGATGATAAACCATTTACTGTTGTAGGTGTCTTAAAGCCTACAGGTACACAAATTGATCGTGCCCTGTATATTTCATTAGAGGCGATGGAGGCCATTCATTTAGATTGGCAAACTGGCAGCGCACCAACAGAAAAAAATAAACTGACTGTCGACAAAATAACTGCAGCGATGGTGCAACCAAAATTCATAACTGCCTTTTTCTTAAGAACAAAAAATCGAATAGAAACCTTAAACTTACAACGCGCTATCAACGAGTTTGAAGCTGAACCCCTGCTGGCGGTAATTCCCGGAATCGTTTTAGCAGAACTTTGGCAAAGCCTTGGCACTCTTGATAAAATTTTAAAAGCAATTTCATTTCTAGTTATGATAATTGGTTTAATGTCGATGCTAGTCGCTATGATGACTTCGCTTAACGAACGCCGCCGAGAAATGGCAATTTTGCGGGTCCTAGGAGCTTCGCTGAAACAAATTCTTGGGCTGATCCTATTAGAAACTTTTATTTTGACAGCTCTTGCAATCCTTTTTGCTTGTGTGCTGAAATTAGTTTTGGAAACTCTGGCAGCGCCGTGGCTGCAATCGCGGTACGGGCTTTATTTGCAAGCGCCAAGTTTTGGACACGCTGAAATTATTTATATTTTTATAATGTTGGGTTCCGCATTGGCAGTCAGCGCGATACCTGGAGTTCGGGCAATGAAGTCAGCACTCAAAGACGGATTAAGTGTAAAACTATAATGGCAGAGCAAAAAAATTATATTACACCCAACGGATTTGATAAGCTTCGCGGCGAATACACGCAACTATTGAACAAAGAGCGACCGCAAGTCGTAGCCACTGTGGCCTGGGCCGCAAGCAATGGGGATCGTTCAGAAAATGCCGATTATATTTATGGTAAAAGACGCCTACGTGAAATTGATAAGCGGTTGCATTTTCTGCAAAAAAAAATGGAGTCCGCCGAAGTCATTGATCCCAAATCATTAAAATCGGAACGTATTATTTTTGGTGCTACTGTCACTCTTGAAAATGAAGACGGTCAGGAAATTATTTATCAAATTGTCGGAGCTGACGAATTTGACATTAAACTTGGAAAAATTTCTTGGAACTCGCCAGTCGCTCGTGCGCTTCTGGGAAAAAAACGAGACGACGAAGTTACCATTAAAAAACCCAGTG
>JAYUTU010000038.1:0-7574 GCA_043754975.1 Bdellovibrionales bacterium
AAGACGGTCGATCTGAAGCTTTGTTTACCTATCCCTTGGGCTCCTCATGCCAAAAGGATATCTTTTTTACGGCCCTTGCTGTAGCTTCTTGGTTGTTAACTGTCTGTTTTGAGTTTTTTTAGGTATTCCGCCTTTGACCTCCGAGCCGGCCCCAAAGCCTTTAGGAGGTTTATCATGGGAAGAAAATTATACGTGGGCAATTTGCCCTTTTCAGCAACTGAACAAATTTTAACTGACTCTTTCGCAGAATGCGGAACTGTATCATCAGTAAAGATCATCACTGATCGCGATTCTGGTCGTTCAAAAGGTTTCGGTTTTATCGAAATGTCTACTGATGCAGAAGCTGCAACAGCAATCGAAAAATACAACGGAGCTGACTACGAAGGTCGTGCAATGACTGTTAATGAAGCGAAGCCAATGGCTCCTCGTGACAACAACAGCCGCGGTGGCGGTTTCGGTGGCGGCGGATTTTCTGGCGGCGGTCGTAATAGCCGTTACTAATATTTAGATTATATTCTGAATTTAAAAGCCGCGCCTCAACAGCGCGGTTTTTTTTTGCTTAATTTTTACTTTGAACCAAAAATCATTTTATCCAGGGCAAATTTGCCAGGACCTAATATCAAAAATAAAATCGAAATAATGAAATACACTAATGCTAACTCGTACGAAGGTCCCCCTTGGCCAACGAATGGATCACCCTTAGAGGCGTGAAACAAAGTTGCGACAAGCATTGTGAAAACCAGGCCTAATGAGGATACGCGAAATAACAAACCAATTATTAAAGAAATACCACCACCAAATTCCGACAATGCTGCAAGAAATTGAAATATTCCTGGAACTGGTGCATCTGGACCCATCCAACTAAACGGACTTTGAATTTTCCCCCAGCCGTGAAGAATCATGGCGACTCCCACAACAATTCGAAGCAAAAGCAACGCTGTCGCTTGCGGAGTGGAATATGATTGGACTTGCATGTAACTTTTTAGTTTGTTGATCATTTGAAATTCCTTTCGCGGTTGTTTATTTTTTAAGAGTACCCCTACCTTTGTCAGAAGTCATACTGAAGCACGACGATAGTCGAGTCCAAAGGGGATTCTTTTATTTCCGCACCTGCTGCTGAAAATCAAATTTCAATACTACGAAACTCGCCGGCCTCTTCGTCGCACTCGAGCAACTGGCCAGATTCTAAATCAAAGTAAATTCCCATAACTGCAAGCCCACGGTCGCGAATGGCTGACTCAACAAATGGAAATGTTCTTAAATTTTTAAGCGATGTTACAATTGATTCTAATTCACCGTGTCTGCACAATGAGTCTTCCGATTCCCCCGAATACTTTTTCAGAACTCGTAATTTTGCATCCTGTGCGATCCGCACCCACTGCTCAACGAAACCATTCGGCTGGGTTTGGTGGTTTAGCATTAATGCCCTGATGCCACCACATTGACGATGTCCAAGCACAATTACATTCTCGACCTCTAAATTAACAACCGCGAATTCTATCGCAGCACTGACACCATGAAAACCGCCACCTTTTTCATAAGGAGGAACTAGGTTCGCCACATTACGCACGATAAATAATTCACCTGGCGATGCCGACGTGATGATCGCGGGATCCACGCGAGAATCGCTGCAACCTATGATTAAAGTTTTTGGTGACTGACCAGTTCCAAGTTTTTGATAGAGTGGATGTTCATTGGCAAAATATTTATCGCGAAATTTACGAAAGCCTGCCATTAAACGAAGAATTTCTTTTTTGCTCATATTTAATCCATACCTTATATCTCTTTAATAATGAAACACTATCACTCAGTGTCGAAGCACATAAGTGTAGGCAATTGTGGACAAAAAAGTAGATAAGCTAGGTTACGCTCATCATATCGAGCGCTTAATGATCGTCAGTAATTTAATGCTGCTGCTGGAAGTAGATCCTAAAGAAGTTCATCGCTGGTTTATGGAAATGTTTATCGATTCGTCAGACTGGGTCATGGGACCTAATGTTTATGGCATGGGTCAGTTCAGTGATGGCGGAATTTTTGCTACAAAACCCTATATTTGCGGTTCTAATTATTACCGAAAAATGGGCGGCTTCAAAAAAGCTGACTGGTGTGATGCAGTCGATGGTTTATACTGGAGCTTTATTGAAAAACATAAGGATTTCTTTTTGAAAAATCCGCGCCTTTCGATGATGGCCAGAACTGTCGAGAAGATGGATAAAAAACGCAAAACTGATATTTTCAAAGCTGCACAACAGCTTCGAGAGCGCGTTACAAACAAGTAAATAAATTTTTGCAATTTGACGTTATTATTGAATTCTGTTTTTCTTAATTTATGGAATTACAGTTTGCACTGACCGCTAGTGCTGTCACAGCTATAGCTACTAGCCTGGGTGCAGTTCCTGCCGTCGTGATCAGTCGAGTTTCCCAGCGGACACAAGACACTCTGATGGGGTTTAGTGCCGGAGTCATGCTTGCTGCATCTTGCTTTTCGTTAATAATTCCTGCCCTGAAATTGTTTACAGATCTTGGCTTAAACCGAATACCTGGTGGTTTGTTCGTTGGAATCAGCGTTATGCTGGGTGCTACGTTTTTGCACCTTTGTAACCACTACGTTCCTTACGATTATTTTTTTAAAAGTCCGCTTGATAATACATCACCATTGTTTTTAAAAAGAATGTGGCTATTCGTATTTGCAATCACACTGCATAATTTTCCAGAGGGGCTTGCTGTCGGTAGCGGCGCTGGCAGCCAGAGCCTGGGTGTTGCGTTACCAATTTTAACGGGAATAGCACTACAGGATATTCCCGAGGGTTTTGTTGTGGCTATGGCTTTAATCAGTGCTAAGTATTCGCCACGAATGGCGCTAACGGTGGCTGCTTTAACTGGAGTGGTCGAAGCAATCGCTGCACTTGTGGGATATTTTGCAACTGTGCAAGTTCAACCACTGCTGCCGTGGACTCTGGCTTTTGCCGGCGGTGCCATGCTGTATGTTGTCTGTGATGAAATGATTCCTGAAAGTCATCGTAAAGAGCACTCTCAGTTTGCCACAGGCGGACTGATGTTCGGATTTGTACTTATGATGTTTTTGGATACAGCACTTGGATAAGATAAAAATATTTGTTGGCATAGATCAAACAGAAGCTGTTAATGCCAAAGGTATTCCAGCTATTTTTCAATGACATCAAATGTTGTACGGTCCTCCCAACCCATCCTAACGAGTCGGTCTTTATCGTCTTGTGACAGAACATCAACTTTGTCTTTAAATTTTTTAGAAATGTCCAGATCTTCTCCTAATTCACCACAAACTTAAAAATTTTTCCAGAGTCTGCCGAGAAAAAAATGTCACCAGATTCGGTTTCAGTGATATCCCGCACACGTTCATTCAGCTTTTCTAAAAGACGTGTCTCTTTTGGACTTTCTGCTAACTCCACGAGATTAATATGTTCGCCTGCAAGTGCACCTAAAAACAAATGGCCTTTCCACTGCTTATACTTTTTCCCGCTATAAACAATTAACCCAGACGGCGCAATCGACGGCACATAGAAATGAGTCGGTTGCTCCATACCTTGTTTTTCTTTTCCGACTCCGATTTTTTCACCACTGTAATCCACACCATGAGTAATAACAGGCCAACCATAATTTTTGCCGGACTGAATCTTATTAATCTCATCACCGCCTTTGGCTCCGTGCTCATGCTCCCAAAGAATTTTTTTATCCCGATCAAAAAACAAGCCCTGCATATTACGATGGCCTAAGCTGAAAATTTCTGGCTTTATAAGATCTAATTTAGCGACTCCTAAACATGTCGTGTCCAGCAGTCACTTCAGCGGCGGTCGGCACAACATTGGAGGCAAATCTTTGAACAAGTTTGCCCGATTTTGCAATGACGAATTTTTCAAAATTCCATTTCACAGGCCCTACTAATTCTGGATTTGCAGTTTCAGTTAGATATTTGAAAATTAAATTCTGCGGATTTGAACTCACATTTGATTTTCCAAAGATCGGAAAACTTACTTTATAGCGCCCGTCTTTAAGATCACAGAATTTTTTAATTTCTTGATTAGACCCCGGCTCTTGCCCACCGAAATCATTACTTGGAAAAGCTAAGACCTCAAAACCTTGTTTTTTATATTTTTGATAAATAATTTCTAAATCCTTGTATTGCGGCGTATAGCCGCAGCCAGATGCCGTGTTAGCAATTAGCAAAACTTTACCTTGGTAGGAACTCAAATCAACATTTGTGGAGTTCAAGTTTTCAACTTTCGTCGTATAAAGCGGTGATGCACTGACATTAAAAGCCAGCAACAAAATTGAAATCACAACGTTTTTTAATCGTATCATAAATACCCCAATTTTATAATTTTACTTAGTCTATTAAATAGCAGTGTCGCCTAAAAGTAGAGATTTTTTAAGAATGAACAGCGTCATGATTGTTTTTCTGCTAATTTAATTAAAGACATACGTTTTTGCAAGAAGCCAATCAGGACTCTTGTTAAAAGATATAATGTTTATAGAAACTGCAGATATTAAATCTTTTATCAAAACTTCGGAAGTGCAAAGTGTTCATGAAGAAATCCGCAAGTTAATCACACAATCTAGTTACCCTTGCACAGCTGCAGTCAAATCAGTCATGACTCAAGATTATTTAATTGGTATTTACGGCGAATTTGGCAGCGGAAAAAGCTGGAAAAAGCTACGTGCTGATCTCATTCAATTTCTAAAAACTCTTGCCATAACTAAATCCCGATATTTAAGTTTTTGGGCCGTATTTAATGATTCTGAAACCAATTTGTCGGAACACCAGTTTGAAACTAGGCTTTGGCAAGAAATTTCACTGATTTCCTCGACGGATGAACGGACCGAAGATTGGGGTGAAGAAAACACATCAGATCCTAGCGACCCCTTGTTTTGTCTCAGCGTAAATGGCGAAAAACTATTTGTTGTTGGCCTTCATGATTCTAGTTCTCGAAAATCACGCCAATTTTCTAAACCCGCCATGGTTTTTAACGCTTTTTCACAATTTCGTAAATTTCAAGCTGAAGGCACATTCGATAAGATGGTCACTATCAATCGACAACGTGACAAAAAATTTCAGGGCTCGGCAAATCCTATGGCAGTTGCTCATGGTGAGAAGTGGGAATCAATCCAATTTTCAGGCAGAAATAACTCTTCAAACTGGAAATGCCCTTTTCATTTTTTTAAAAACAAGGACAAGCCCCTTTGAGCCAGATGCGAATAAGTGCTCGGTCTGGCACTGGAGTTCAATTAAAAAAAGGTAATCAGTTAATGGTAACTGCAGCTGATGGATGCCAAGTAGCAGATCTTTTTTGCGTTTCAGCTGTTCGACGAAATGATGCCCTATCTTCTGGACGAAGCATTGATTACAATGAAACCATCCTTTTTACATCCGGCCATATTCTTTTTTCAATATCAGGTTTTCCATTGCTAAGAATTATAGAAGACACGTGTGGTCGGCATGATTTCTTAGTCACTCCGTGCAGCTTACAGATGTTTCAAATGCTTTCGAATTCAAATGAATACCATCCCAGCTGTCATGAAAATCTATGTAATTTTTTAGATCATTTTAAATTGCCGATCGAGCTTATTAGTACAACTTTTAATATTTTCATGAATTATGAATTTGAAATGTCTGGCAAGATTAAACTTAACAAGCCGCTCAATAAACCTGGGGATTACATTATTTTCGAAGCTTGCGAAGATGTTTTTTTAGGATTAACCGCCTGTGCTGACCCAGACACAAACGGTGGATCCTGCAAACCAGTCGATTACGAAGTTTATGGTTCTTAGATTTCTAACTATTCTTTCAATTTACTGCTTCAACTGCTTAAGTGCTACCTCGTAATTTGGCTCAGAACCAATTTCAGCAACCAACTCACTGTGTATTACTGTATTATCTGCCGATAGGACCAGTACAGCACGAGCTAACAAACCAGCAAATGCCGAGTCAGTCATAAGTAAACCAGTTTCTTTGCCAAAAGCACTGCGAAAAGCTGACAAGGTTTCACAATTAGTGATGCCTTCACTGCCACAAAATCTTCCGTTAGCAAAAGGCAAATCCATGGAGACATTCAGCACAACTGTATTTTTTAATTGTGCTGCTTCTTTGTTAAATCTTCTGATCGATGTCGCGCATACGCCGGTATCTACACTGGGAAAAATGCTGAGAACTTTTATTTTTCCTGCGTAAGTCTCATTGGAAACTTCCGTTAAATCGTTTCGCAATAACTTAGAAAACATGACTTTTTGTCCAAGTTGCGGCAGCTCGCCGATTGTATTTGCTGGTTGTCCACCTAAAGTTATTTTTGCCATAAAATTCTCCGTATTTAAAAAAGCACTACAATTTCCGTTGGACCTCATTTAACCTTTAAACAGGAGATTTAGCATGAAAAAAATTTACGGCCTTGTTTTAATGATGGTTTTGTCAGCGTGCGCAACCAACATTAAAGATTATGAAAATGAAAAACCAAAATTAGTACTTGAAAATTACTTCAATGGAAAAATGGTTGCGCATGGTTTGGTCATGAATGGATCCAGCGAAGTCACTCGACGGTTCGTCGTAACCATTAACACATCATGGAAAGACAACATTGGAACTTTAGTTGAAGATTTTGATTGGAATGATGGCGAAAAAACACAGCGTATATGGACAATTAAGAAAATAGCTGATGGCCGCTATGAGGGAACTGCTCCGGATATTTTAGGTGTAGCCATTGGTGAATCTGCTGGAAATGCATTTCACTGGACCTATAAAATGGATTTGAAAGTAAAGGACTCTAGTTACCGTGTCAGTTTTGATGACTGGATGTATTTAGTTGATGAAAAAGTCCTGATCAACAAAGCCAAAATTTATTACTTCGGAATTCACACTGGCGAAGTTCTAATTTCATTTACAAAAAATTAAGCTAATACAGACTTAGGAAAGCATAGGGCAAAGGTGTTGTTGGGTTCACTGGCAATATATTCTAGTCGACCGCCCTGCGCTTCAATATAACCTTTTGCGGCACTTAAGCCCAACCCAACACCATGGCCAACAGCCTTCGTTGTGAAGAACGGCTCAAACATTTTACTTTTTACTTCGTCAGAAATTTTACTTCCAGGATCGGCGATCCAAATTTGAATTTCATCATCGAAACTGTGTAAAGAAATTTTGATCCATTTATTTCTGTTCAAATCTGCCATGGAATCAAATGAATTATTCAGAAGATTAAAAATTGATTTTGACACCGCAACTTGTTGCAATCGCAAAAATACTGATTTTGCAGATAGGCTTTCGTCAATAATAACCTGAATAGAGTTCTGTTTAAATTTTTCGGTACTCAGAGCCAAGCAATCCTCAACCAGCGAGCGCAGATCTACTTTAACGAATTCTTCTTTTTCAGAATCTCCCGTAAAAGATAATAGATTTTTAATTATTTTAGAAATTTGAAAAACAACACGGGTCAGACGCTCCACATCTTGCTTTTCAGGTTCATTTACTTTTTCTTCAAGTAGACCCAGACCAAGGACAAGGCTACTCAGTGGAGTATTTATTTCGTGAGCAATTCCACAAGCCATTT
>JAYUTU010000039.1:0-16930 GCA_043754975.1 Bdellovibrionales bacterium
TAGGGATCAATGTTTATTTTGAATCTGTTTCTGGAGCATTGGCTGACATCGTGGAAAATTCACGGTCTGTTGGCGCAAATCTATTGGTAACGTTTGACTAAGTTTAGGAAAAAATTGTGAAGTTAGGTTCCTTAAAATCCAAGTCTTTAGATGGTGAACTTGTTGTTGTTAGCCGCGATTTAAAAACTTTTGTGCGGGCTACATCAGTTTCGCCTTCGTTACGTGAGGCTATCGAAAACTGGAGTGCAGTCGAGCCCCAACTTGAAAAAATGTATTCATCACTGAATTCTGGCTCGCACCCCGAAGCCGAGGCTGTAGCAGATGAAAATAAGTTTCATTCTTGTCTGCCACGGACATGGCTATTTGCTGATGGTTCGGCTTATATTCATCACATAAAATTAGTGCGACAGGCACGCAATGCTCCACTTCCAGAAACCTTGCTAACTGTTCCTTTGATGTACCAAGCAGAAAGCGGACGTTTCCTGGCTCCGAATGACACAATTCCACAGACAGATTTTAAACACGGCACTGACTTCGAAGGCGAAGTCGGCGTGATTGTTGATCATGTGCCTATGGGTACTTCTGCTGATAAGGCTTTAAAACATATTAAGCTGGTAGTCCTCATAAATGACGTTTCTTTGCGTGGGCTCATTCCTGAAGAATTAGAAAAAGGTTTTGGATTTTTTCAAAGTAAGCCTACAAAAACTTTATCACCATTTGCAGTTACTTTAGATGAATTAGGCCCTGCCTGGGAAAATGGGCGAGTGAATTTAGCTTTAGATGTTCGTTACAACGGTAAATTTTTCGGTAATCCTAACGCCAAAGAAATGCATTTTCATTTCGGGCAGCTCATCGCACACGCAGCACGAACTCGAGATCTAGCAGCTGGTTCGCTGATTGGCAGCGGAACAGTATCTAATGAAGATCCGACAAAGGGCTCAAGCTGCTTAGCAGAAAAACGAATGATTGAACAAATTAAAAATGGTAAAATTGAAACTGCGTTCATGAAAGCAGAAGACACGATTGAAATTGAAATGAAAAATGCCGATGGAAAAAGTATTTTTGGTAGAATTTTTCAAAAAGTAATCGCAGTCTAATGAAAAGTTTTTATAAATACGCGTCATTCTATCCTGCATTCAAAGATTTACGAGATGAATTCGACCAGCATTTTAAAAATTCGAAATCCACGGAAGCAAAACGATTTGTCTGGGATTTTTGGTTCGACAAAGATCAATACCATTTAATTCGCACCCCAGCGTTTCATTATTTTAAAAAATTAAATTACCAAAAATTTCATTCGTATTTAGTCCAATGGGGTCGTGAAAATTTGGGTTGCCATGATATATCGCCGCCGTGGTTAAGTTATTACGTGGATGGCTGTTTTCAGAATTTACACTCAGATGTTCCGCATGGTCCATGGGCATTTGTCTATTCGCTGACTCCAAATAAGAAAGAATTTCGTGGTGGTGAAACTCTTATTTTAAAATCAGAGACATTAAATTACTGGTCTAATTTCGTGGATCTTAAAGACCGAGAATATCCTAGCTTTGTTGATCGTATTGAATCAAAAATGAATCAGCTGATTGTTTTTGATCCGCGGTTTCCCCATGGTGTAACTGAAGTCAAAGGAACACGCGATCCGATGAAAAGTCGCTTGGTTATTCATGGTTGGTTCGTGAATCCAAGACCCTATGTTACGGGTGGGCTTTCAACAACACAGGTACAAAAGTCGATCCAGCCAAAATTTGAAAGTTTATCATCAATATTGAATAGCATTGATTTACTGAATGGAACGTTGTCCTGTCGACTAATGATTGGGCCGGCCGGGAAAGTCAAAAAGTACACTTTGATTTCGAACAGTGTGCTGAGCATAAATGGCCATGTAGCTGATGAAAAATACCTGCAAAAGGAATTGAAAGCACTTTTTTCATCGACTCAGTTTCCTGCAGTAAAAACAGGTTCGAATGTAACTTTACCACTTATCTTTAAGTAGGATTGAGGATGGCGTGACTTTAACCCAACTTACTTACATTGTTGCCGTTGATAGACATAAAAATTTTGGAGTTGCAGCTCAGAATTGTCATGTCACGCAGCCAACACTAAGTATGCAAATTCAAAAATTAGAAGAAGATATTGGGATTATTCTTTTCGATCGTAGTGAGCAGCCTATCAAAACAACAAAAATTGGTGCTGTTCTTATAAAGCAGGCCAAAGTTATTTTACAAGAATCACAAAAATTCAGCGAACTAGTCGCCGAAGATCAAGATCAGACAAAAGGCGAAGTGCGAATCGGAGTCATTCCAACATTGGCGCCGTACTTAATACCTCTTTTTCTAAAAAGCTTTATGAAGGAAAATCCAAACTTGCGGATCGTCATTCAAGAATTAACGACATCAGATATTGTCAAAAAAATTGAAGATGCAGAAATTGATTTAGGTTTATTAGTTACACCGATTGATCACGAAGGATTTATTACTGAGGCCTTGTTTTACGAGCCATTTATGGCCTACGTGTCAGAAAATTCGCAGCTTGCTAAGCAAAGTAAAATTGAGCAAAAAGATTTGAATTCAAATGACCTTTGGCTGCTGACAGATGGACATTGTTTTCGTGAACAGTCACTTTTACTGTGCAGAAATCGAAAAAAGGTTACTGATCTCAATAAGAACCTATTATTTGAAAGCGCTAGTTTAGAGACTTTGAAAAAAATGGTCGACCAAGAAAGTGGCTTTACGTTATTACCACTTTTAGCAACTGAGGATATTAAAAATTCAAAGCGTTTGAAAGAATTCGCTAGCCCAGCCCCTTCAAGAGAAGTCAGCATTGTCCATAACCACTTTTTTCGAAAAGATAAGATTAAGGGCTCTTTGGTAGCGTGCATTAAAAAAAATCTACCTAAGGCAATACCTCAGACAATTACAAAAAATATTGATGTGCTAAGTCTGCCGGTTGGAAGCGATATGGGAAAAATCTCGAAGTCATAAGCTATATCTAATTTCGATAGGTGCTAAAAGCTCAGGATGTAATGATTTTTTCACAGGGCAGTTATTTGCTGTGATTTCAATTTTCGACCGGTAGGCCTCAGGGATACTTGCTGGTACATCGAGAACAATTTTTAAACTTTCGATGCGGCGAGGATTTGCTGCCATGATTTTTACCACAGAAAATTTGCTGCCGACAATACTGACATTGTCTGCTTCTGCAACAATAGCTAATGTCGTTAAAATGCAAGTTCCTAACGAAATCCCCATAAGGTCTGTCGGTGAAAACTTTTCGCCACGCCCCTGATTATCCTTAGGCGCATCAGTTTCTAATATCGTACCCGAAGACTCATGTAAGGCCGTGCAGTGCTTCTGTCCGGTGTAGTGTCCTGTCATTTTGACCATGTATTAGATCCTCATTCCAGCTAGAAAGATCAATTTTAAGAGCATAAGAAATAACATCATTAATATGCTCAGCAAAAATAAATTCTATTTGGGATTTTACATCGTCAGGAATTTCTTTCAAATCTTTTTCATTTCTTTTCGACATAATAATTTTATTCACGCCAGATCGGTGCGCAGCAATAACTTTTTCTTTTATACCTCCGACAGGTAAAACCTTGCCTCGCAGGCTAATTTCACCAGTCATAGCTAGTCGTGGATTAACGGGTGTTCGTGAAACCAGCGAGGCCAGCGATGTCAGCAAGGTAACTCCGGCCGAGGGGCCATCTTTGGGAATGGCTCCAGCAGGCAAGTGAATGTGTAAATCAAATTTGCTAAAATCAAAAGTGGGATTTAAAAACCCCATTCTAGCTTTAATCAAAGATTTGGCAATTTGAGCAGATTCTTTCATAACATCACCAAGTTGTCCTGTAAGAATTAGCTCTCCTTTTCCGGGGACTAGCGCGGATTCGATAAATAAAATATCTCCGCCGACTGGGGTCCAAGCTAATCCAGTAACAACTCCGGGAGTTGTTAACTGATCAGTGACTTCAAATGTATATTTTTCAGCTCCAAATATTTGCTCCACATCTTCGACATCAATAATGATTTTATGCTCTGACTTCAAAACTCTTTCACAGACAGTGCGGCAAACTTCCTGCAATTTACGCTGTAGATCCCGGACTCCAGCTTCTCGCGTGTAGTGGCTGATGATTTTCATTACAGCAGCGTCTGTGATTCGAACATCTTCAGCTTCCAGGCCGTGATCATTAACTTGCTTTGACCACAGGTGGTTTTTTGCAATATGCAGCTTCTCAGCAGTCGTGTAGCCGCTTAAATCGATAATCTCCATACGATCTAAAAGCGGAAGCGGAATTGTGTCCAGCGAGTTTGCTGTCGCAATGAAAGTAATGTTCGACAGATCAAAGGGAGTGTCTAAATAATGATCTGCAAATGTATTATTCTGCTCAGGATCCAAAACCTCTAATAAGGCAGCAGATGGGTCACCAGAATAACTGCGGGACAATTTGTCAATTTCATCGAGCACAAATACAGCATCATTCTGTTCAGCTTTTTTCAATGCAGATAGAATGCGGCCCGGAAGGGCTCCAATATAAGTTCTTCGGTGTCCTCTGATCTCGGATTCATCGCGAACACCGCCCAAACTAATACGTTGATACTTTTTCCCTAAAGCTCGCGCTATACTTTGTCCTAATGAGGTTTTGCCAACTCCCGGTGGTCCGACAAATAAAAGAATAGAACCTTTTTTATTATCTTTCAGTTTCATCACAGCTAAATGCTGCAGTATTCTTCTTTTAATTTTATCTAAACCGTAGTGATCTTCATTGAGAGTTTTTTCAGCTAAATCTAATTCAATTTCTTTCTTCTCAGATGACTTATTCCAAGGCAAAGCCAAAATAAAATCTAAATGCGAGCGAACCATCTGATATTCAGGAGATTGAGAGTTAGAATTTTCTAACTTATTCAATTGCTGGCTCGCTAGTTCTAGGGCCTCTTTGCTTAAACCATTTTCAGCTATTTTTTGACGGTAAGTTTCAATGAAATTGAAGTCATCTTTTTCACCTAGCTCTTCTTTGATAGTTTTCATTTGCTCGCGAAGAATATGATCCCGCTGCGTTTGACCAATTTTGCTTGTCAGCTTGTTGCGAATATCAATATGTATTTTCATTCGTTCTTTTAAATCATGTAACGAACTCAGAAGGCTCATCACACGTGTTTTAACAGAAATGGTCTCAAGAATTTTTTGCTTCTCTATCATTGAAATTTCTGAATTTGCAGCTGCCATGTAGGTTAACAGCGAAAGATCATCAATCACCTCAATAATTTCTTGGACGGATTCTGTATTTCCGGGTGCCAAATTTAAGACTTCTTTGCTAATCCCCTTTAAAGTCGTCAGCAAAGCATGCTCAGTAACTCGGTCCATATCGATCATGTCATCAAGTCGCTCGACATAGGCTTCAAAAATATCTTTTTCTGATTTATAGGAACTAACGCGAACCCGGTAATAACCGCGCACAACAATGAAGTAGCCCGAGTCATTTGCAGTTTTAACAGATTCAATTTTGCACAATGTACCGATCTCATTTAAATCGTCTATGTTCTCAACACTGCGATCTGGATTTTTTTGTGACAATGTCAGAATCCAATTACTGGTCTGTTGAGCTAAATCAACAGCGCGCACACTTTTATCACGTCCAACTCGGAGTGCTTGCGTAACTCCCGGATAAAGAACTGTATTTTTTAATGGTAGAACAGGAAAGGAACCGGCTGGTATTGTCATGAGTTCTCCTTATGACAAAATTGGCTTCTGTCACTTTACTTAAAGGTGAGATTAGAACGTTGACTGTCAAGGTAGAGATTAAATGTTCAATAACATTGTTTACAGCAAAACCAAATGTTAAAGTTGTCTCATGAAATACAGTCTATTTTGTTTAATCCTATTGGCCTTGGCATCATGCACTAACACGAAGGAATTGGGATCAAAAGAAAAGCCAATTCGCTTCTTTCTAATTCCTGCTCAGGACATGCAGGCATTGTCAGATAATGGGAAAATTTTAGAAAAATTTTTGACCGAAGATATTGGATTGCACGTATCCGTGGATCTACCAGTTAATTATATTGCCGTCGTCGAGGGGTTTGGATCAAAACGAGCTGATGTAGCCATCATTAATACGTTTGGATATATCTTAGCTCATGAGAGATACGGTGTCGAAGCACGGTTAAAATTAATGAACCGCGGACGTGATGAATACTACGGTCAAATAATTACTCGATCAGATAGCAAAATAAAAACAATCAAAGATATTGATAAAACAAAGTTTGCCTATGTTGATCCAGCTTCAACGTCTGGATATTTGCTTCCGCTACGTCTATTTAAAGCAGAAAATATTAAACCAAAGGAACACATTTTTTCAGGTCGCCATGACACTGTTGTTACTGCAGTTTATCAAAAACAAGTTGATGCCGGTGCTACATTTTATACTCCACCAGATGCAGAAGGTCCCAAGGACGCGCGCATGCTAGTAAAAACCCAGTTTCCTGATGTGTATGAAAAAATAAAAATTTTAAAGCTAACTGGTCCGATCCCGAATGATCCCGTAGCATTCAGAAAAGATCTGCCAGAGGAAATTAAAATAAAAATAATCAATTCTCTGCAGAAGTATGTTAAAACTGAAGCTGGAGCTAAAGTATTGCATTCTATGTACCACATAACAGATTTTAAAAAAGCAGACGATGCAGATTACAATAAAGTTCGTGGGTACCTAAAGGATCTCGGCCAAAGTGCTGAAGATTTTATAAAAAAGTAATTATTTTTTAGTAATAAAAAAGGACAGCTGAATTTATTTTTTTAAGTCTTGATCTGGGCTTAGTCTAAATGGGTGAACAGTAATTGATTCCATCAAAGGGCCAGCTGGGCGACAAAAGATTCAACAAGTGTTCGTGCGGAACTAAAGAATAATCCAAGCCCAAAAATCAGTAGTGAGCTACCAATGCGAATATTTCGATTTGTTTCATCACTCGTGTAGTAATGAAAAAGCATCCTAAAACCAAAAACGAGATCGTTTATTATTCGCGCCAAAAAATTATTTACAAAATTAACACTGGAATTAATTATTTTTCGCACTGAATTTTTTTTCGCGGTCAACTTTAGCTTCGGCCAGAACTCATCATGAAATACAGCTCGACCTTCAACAGATAAAATAATTAAACCTGTAACTATTAATGCCGCATCAAATGGAAAAGTGATCAATAAAAAACCCACTAGATAACGTATAAAATAGTAAACGTTAAATAAAAATGTGCGAGTCAGTCTCAAAAAATTTGTTGCTAGGGAGCTGTTTTGGTCCTCACTGAGCGAATCACTAGAGCTCGGCCAGATTTTCATAAATCTTACGCCAAGCCCTTCGCGGGCTATCTCTCGCTTGGTTCGTTCGGCGTCCTCGGTCAGTCCGCTTTTAGTTTCATATTTATATTTGTAAACACGGGCTTTGCTCAAGGCTTGCAGATCTGCCCTGAGATTATAAATTTCGTAAGCATTTTTTGCAAGACGAACATAGATCTGATTAGTGACATCCCGGTAAACAATAGGCGCAGTGGCTTTTCTTAAGCCCAGCATAGAGTAACCTGCTAAAAATTTTTCAAGACGCTTTTTAAAGTCATCTTTTTTCTCATTAAGCCAGACTCCGCGAAGTTTTTGGTTTCCAAGCTCGATGAGATCAACAGGGGAATTTAAAAAATGGCCCCAGATGTAGTCCCACCAAAAATCGACCATGGTAACCAGCTCTTTTTGATTGCTGGTGATCAATCGACCGTGTTCAAGAATTAAAGTACTTAAAACCGTATAGCCATCTCGAGGCAATCCAACTTGCACTTTTTTGAAGGCTTCGATTGTATGCACTAACCCAAGAAATGCTGTCTGAAAATAATTACGAAGAAAAACTTTACCCTTTATTTGAGAATAATATTTTCTGTGCAATCGTAACAAGGAGTTCGTATCGGCAGTTAATTCGGTAAGACTTATCCCTGGCTCTGAATCTGCTGGTCGTAATCGGGCCTGATATTCTAAGTCGAAGTATTCTGCAGAAAAGCCACCGTCAAGCTCTGAAGGTACAGTAACTTTTTTGAATTCTGTTTCTAAAAACTTTATAACTGTTTGACCTAAGGTCACATATTTATCTAATTTTTTTTCTACAAAAATTTTTCGCAAATCAGAAATTTTAAGTATGTCTGCTGACGCATACGTGGAAGTTAAAAGAAGTAATAAAGTGATGAAAAATCGCATCTAACTACACTGTAGCACGCACGAAAACCGAAGGTAATTCAAGCTAGACTAAGATAAAGACTAGTAAGTGCGAAATAAAGCGCTGACCAAGCCCTTGATCTCAACATTTTTCGGGTGATACCACATCGATTTAAGACGCGGATTCGCAGGGCGCAGTTCAATTAATTTACCTTTTTCGGGTTGTTCCGGATTCGTCTTAAAAAAGTATTTTTTTACAGTGGCTTCGTTGTCTACGCTGGCTACTACGAGGTCTCCATCGCGAGCCGAGTTTTGAGAATGGACAACTAGCGTGTCACCGTCAAAAATACCTTCATCAATCATTGAATCGCCTTCAACTTTCAATGCGAAGTGATTGTCTTTTGATTTCACTAAATAAGCAGGGATATTAATAAATTCATTTTCATGCAAGCGCTCAATCGGCAATCCGGCAGCGACTCGGCCTAAAAAAGGAATGGGCAGAACCTTCGAATAATTTTCGTGATCGACGGAAGACTGACCAAGACTAAAGTTGTTCGAAGATTCTGCCGCAGAATTAAGTCTATAGACTAAATCTTTTTTAAAATCTTTTGCAGAATTTAAAATTTGAATAGCCCGTTTTTGATTTTGCGGAATATGAACATAGCCTTTGTTTGACAACTGCTTCAAATAATTCTGAACCGAGTTATAAGAAGCAAAGCCAAAGTGATCGCAAATTTCTTGGTACGAGGGGGAAATCTCTTTTTTTAGGAGCTCCTCTTCGATAAACAAAAGCACTGCTTTTTCTTTGGCCGTCAATGATGGGAGGGGCGAAGTGTTCTTTTTCATACACATAAGTTACAGTGTAATTTATGTGTAAGTCAATAGGCTATAACGCTTTTTCGTAATTATATGTCACTGCAGTCTTTTGCGGTGCTTGGACCGGACGTTCGGCCTGCGTAGGTACAAAATTCTTTGCTTGCGGAATGAGAGAACAGTTTTGAAAGAGCAGCAACATGACCGGATTCACAACAAACAGAACTGCTAATAAAAAACTACTCTTTTGGGCCATCTATCCTCCAGATTTAAGTCCAGGCAAACTCGTTTTAACTCTTCGGTGAGATTTTAAAAAACATGAGGACATTTTTTGTGGTTTGTGATGAACTTCTCAAAATGCGTCGATTTATTTTTAGTCTTTTAATTTGGGCAGTCTCAACTGCCCAGGCAGGCCCACTTTCTTTGAGACAGTCTTGTATTGATTCTATGAAAGGTTACAAAAGCTATTTCAAAGATGAAGTTCTTGATCAGGTCTGTGAAAAAGCAATGCAAGCCAACGGCTGCAGCAGTGTTAAAGGTGAACCCATTTTTCACTTGGACTTTGCCGGAGTTGCGGCAAAGCCAAAAAAAATTCTTGTACTCAGTTTGATTCACGGGGATGAAACACCTGCCGGTGGCTTGGGCCGCTTTTGGATTGAGCGCTTAAAAAAAGTCGATGCGCGCAACACCTGGCGGGTTTTGCCAGTTACAAATCCCGACGGCGTTAAAGCTAAAACTCGGACCAATGCTGAGGGTGTTGATTTAAACAGAAACTTTCCAACGACAGATTGGGCAGCCGAGGCTCAAGATTTTTGGAAAACAAAATCCAGCGCATCACCGCGAAAGTTTCCAGGCGCGACTGCTGGCAAAGAGCCCGAAGTTCGTTGCGTGATGCAGCACCTCGAGGACTTTGCGCCAGATTTTGTTATTTCAATTCATACGCCGCTCAAGGTTTTGGATTTTGATGGCCCTAAAATTAAGCCTCCGAATTATCCGTATCTGCCTTGGAAAAGCTTAGGAAACTTCCCAGGCAGTCTAGGCCGTTATTTGTGGGTAGAAAGAAAAATACCAGTGCTTACGACTGAGCTGCGCGATGATTTGCCAGCAGCATCTGCTTCCTTAGAGCAGCTACAAGATCTTGTTGGAACGTTAGTTCAAACAGATTTAAAATAACTCAGTGAATTTGCCCGCTCTCTTTAGCGTTCTGAATAGCGACGAGACGGTCTTGTGAACTTTCCATTTCATGTTGTATTTCCAAAAGCTGAGTCACTAGCATTTCCTTCGCAATTTTAATGGCTTCAAAGATATCATCGTGCACGGCTTCAGCCTCTATTGAGCTTTCATCCTCTTTGAGCACAATGGCAATACGATGTTTGAATAAATGTACTAGTGGCTGGGGCAAGTCGGTTTTCAAATCTGCTTCTGCTTCGACGTCAGCCTCTGTGTCGCGGCTTTGCGGGTCGCGAGCAATCACGACAATGAGTGTCTCAGGCGTGATAAACGGGCCAAAATCAATAATTTGCTGATGAATAAATGACTTTATTTCTAAACTTGTTTCAATAAGATCCGTCGTGTTTTTTAGAAAGTTTGAAGGAGTTGACATACAGACCTTTCTTTCAGTGACGTTAATTAATGTTAATCCATCATAACATGTTGAAATTTGACTAAAAAGTCCCATGGACCTAATTCTTTTTTTCTATTTTAAAAGCCCTAAAATGCAGGACATCACAGCGTGTGTATCGACTTAGGTCAGTGTATCATTTTAGGTTATGTTCGAGATAAATATTCATAAATCGTGGTTAAAGCACCTTAATTCTGATTTTAAAACGTCTTCCATGCTTCAACTAAAAGATTTTCTTAGCGCCGAAATAAAAAATAAGAAAATGATTTTTCCGTCTCCGCAAAATGTACTTAAGGCACTGCAATTAGTTCCTCTTGAAAATGTAAAGGTTGTGATTCTTGGGCAAGATCCTTACCACGGCGCAGGCCAAGCGCATGGTTTAGCATTCTCGGTACCTGCCCCTGTTAAGGCTCCGCCGTCGTTGCAAAATATTTTTAAAGAACTGCAAGCGGATTTAGGAATTTCTTATCCAGAAAATGGAGACCTAACGCGTTGGGCGCAGCAGGGAGTACTCCTTTTGAATAGCGTTCTTACCGTACAGCAAGATTTAGCGGCTTCGCATCAAAAAAAAGGCTGGGAAGAATTCACCGATAGAATAATTTTGTTAATAAATGATCACTGTGAGCACGTTGTATTTATTCTTTGGGGATCATATGCGCAAAAAAAAGCAGAATTTGTTGATCAGAGCCGACATTTAGTATTGAAGAGCGTGCATCCTTCGCCATTATCTTCATACCGGGGATTTTTTGGTTCTAAACCATTTTCTAAAGCTAATCTTTGGTTAAAGTCTCATGGGATACAGCAAATTCAGTGGTGAAAAAAGTTGAAATGAAGTCACAATGGGGTAGGCTCATTTTTTACCAGGAGAAAACCATGTTTTTAAGATCTGCATTTATAGCCAGTTTAATGCTTTCTTCAACTGCGTTTGCCGCAAAAAATTTAATTTATTGCATGGAGGGAAGTCCATCGACTTTTAATCCGCAGCTTGCCAGCGACTCTGTCAGTTTAAATTCGTCAAGCCAAGCTGTCTTTAATCGCCTAGTCGATTTCAAAAAGGGCTCTACCGAGGTGATCCCCAGTTTAGCTAAATCATGGACCGTCTCGAAAAACCGCAAATCCTATACATTTAAATTACGTGATGATGTGCAATTTCACACGAATGAATTTTTTAAACCAACCCGCAAGCTTAATGCAGATGATGTTGTCTACACGTTTAAATCTCAAATGGATATGAAACATCCTTTAACCATTCCAGCGGCTAATTACGAATATTTTAAATCAATGGAGCTAGATCAAATTATTGCCGATGTAAAAAAGATAGATGATTACACTGTCGAGTTTGCGTTGAAAAAACCAGAAGCTCCGTTTCTTGCAAATCTGGCAATGGATTTCGCTAGTATTTTATCTGAAGAGTATGCACAAAGTTTGCTAAAAAACGGCAAGGGTTTAAAAACATTAGAGACGAACCCAATTGGTACCGGCCCATTTGTTTTTAAGAATTACCAAAAAGATTCTGCAGTTCGCTATACTGCTTTTGAGCAGTACTACAAAGGTAAGCCCAAAATTGAACAACTAATCTTTGTAATCACGACAGATTCAACAGTGCGACTACAAAAAATGAAGACAGGTGAATGCCATGTCATGAGCGAGCCTCAGCCGCAAGACATTGAATCCATTCAAAAAACCGCAGGGTTAAAACTGGTATCTACTGAGGGGTTGAACGTAGGTTATGTAGCTTTTAATACATCCAAAAAGCCATTTGATAATCTAAAGGTCCGCACTGCCATCACTCATGCTTTAAATAAAAAGTCCTACATTGATGCGATTTACAAGGGTCAAGGAACAATCGCAAAAAATCCAATCCCACCAACAATGTGGTCTTACAACACCAGCACTGCAGATGACGAATACGATATTGAAAAAGCCAAACAACTTTTAAAAGAGGCCGGTTTTGAAAATGGTTTTGAAACAGAACTTTGGACATTGCCAGTGTCTCGTCCATATATGCCAAACGGTAAAAAACTGGGTGAGCTCATGCAGGCCGATTTAGCCAAAGTAGGAATTAAAGTAAAACTACAAACTTTTGATTGGCCAACATACCTTGAAAAATCAAAAAAAGGCGAACACGCATTCATTCAGTTCGGATGGACTGGCGACAATGGCGATCCAGATAATTTCTTAAATGTACTATTAGGATGTTCTGCGGTGAAGGCCGGCAGCAATTTTGCCAGATGGTGCCAGCCTGAATTTAATACTTTAATTCAGAAAGCTAAAGAAGAGCCCACTCAAGCTAAACGCAGCGATCTTTATAAAAAGGCTCAAGTTATTTTTAAAAAAGAAAAGCCGTGGGTAGCAGTAGCGCATTCACGACAAAACAAAGTCATCAGCGATAAAGTCACTGGTTACACAATTGATCCTTTTGGACATGAACAGTTTGAAAGTGTCGATATTAAATAAATTAATTCGCATTTGCATTTCATTTTTCTTTATTAGCTTGGTCAGTTTTATGATTATAAGACTGATCCCAGGTGATCCGATCACACATATTTTAGGTGAACGCGGTGCGACCGAAGAGCGAATGCAAGAGCTGAAAAAGCTGTACGGCTTAGATCAATCACTACCAAGGCAATTTCAAATATTTATTACTCAAGCAGCTGTTGGAAATTTTGGTGAATCAACTGTTTCGCACCAAACTGTTTTAAGTGAATTCAAAGTCTTATTGCCGGCAACAATCGAATTAGCCGTGCTTGCGCTGGTGTGGGCGTCACTGGCTGGTATTCTTTTAGGGATTTTGGCAGCGGTGAAGCGCAATTCTCTGTGGGATTATTCGGCTATTTCCATTTCGACAATTGGTTTTGCGATGCCCATTTTTTGGTGGGCCTTGCTTTGTATTTTCTTTTTCTCAGTGCAGCTGCAGTGGTTACCAGTTTCTGGCCGGATCGGATTTGAATATGAGGTTCGCTACGTGACAGGTTTTTTTCTAATTGATTCCCTGCTGAGTGAAAATGGAATCGCAGCTTTTTTGTCGGCGCTTAGGCATTTAATTTTACCAGCATTTGTTTTAGGAACAATACCATTAGCGATGATTACTCGAATCACACGATCGGCATTTATCGATGTAGAAAAAGAAGATTTTATTCGCACTGCAAAAGCAAAAGGTTTGAACCAATCAAAAATTATTTTTAAGCATATAATGAAAAATGCAATGCCACAAATAGTGACTACGATTGGCTTATCACTGGGTCAGTTACTGACCGGAGCAATTATTACTGAAACATTGTTTTCATGGCCAGGAATAGGACGCTGGCTAATTAAAAGTATTGAGGCTCGGGACTACCCAGTGGTCCAGGCGGGACTTTTTTATTCGATGCTAATTATTGCGTTAACAAATGTTTTGGTTGATGCGGGTATTGAAAAACTTAATCCCAGAATGCGTTCGGTCGCTAAATGAAATTTTCAAAAATTCTTAAAAATAAAAACTTAACAATCGGTTTAATTCTTTTTTTATTTTTTGCTATGCTAGTCGTTTTATCATTTTTAGTTACGCCGTATTCCTACCAAGAAGTTTTTGCAGCCAATCAGCTAAATCTTCCGTTCTGGAAAGCAGATGCCAATCCGTTATTCTGGCTAGGTACCGATGATTTGGGTCGGGATACATTATCAAGAATTCTAATTGGTTCGCGGTTTTCTATTGGCATTGGTTTGGTATCGACTTTGTTTTCAGTTTTAGTGGCTGCCAGTCTTGGATTAATATCAGGTTACTTCAAAGGTCGAACTGATTTAATTATCAACCAGTTGATGGAATCGCTTCAAGCACTGCCCAGTTTGTTGTTGGCTCTGATGGTTGTTGTTATTTTGGGCTCTGGTTTATTTAATACAATTTTGAGTGTTACTATTGTTTCTTTACCTGTCATGTATCGACTGGTGCGCTCTGCAGCCATGGTCGAATGTTCGAAAGATTATGTGCAAGCGTCGACAGCATTAGGTGCTTCGCACCTGCGAATTATTTTTGGTCATCTTTTACCAAATTGCTACACTCCCATTTTAGTTCAGTCTGCAGTGTGTTTCAGTGAGGCCGTTTTAAATGCGGCTGCACTGGGTTTTTTAGGTTTAGGTGTTCAGGCACCGTATCCTGAGTGGGGTACTATGCTCAGCGATGCCAAGAATTATATTCAGCAGGCACCCTGGCTAATGACCATACCTGGGGTTTGTTTGCTGTTCTTAATTCTTTCGACACAATTAATTAGCGATGGTTTGCGCGATCAATTAGATCCAAAACTGCGCAGCCGCTAACGTTTAAAATGTAAGCGGTTTTGCAAAAACAAAACCGAACTAAAACAACTGCTGCGACTTTAAAGTGATTCTGTAACTACAGCACCATTGCCTTTTTCAGATTCTGATCGATGGCATCCAAAAAGGGTTCTGTATTTAAATACTGACTTGAATTTACTTTGTCGCCATAAATGCAAACAGCTAAATCCTTTGTCATTTTTCCAGACTCAACAGTTTCAACACAAACTTTTTCCAAGGTTTTACAAAATCTATCCAAAGCTTGATTGTTATCTAATTTTGCACGGTGCTCTAGCCCACGAGTCCATGCAAAAATAGATGCTATCGGATTAGTTGAAGTTGATTGTCCTTTTTGGTGAGCGCGGTAGTGACGAGTCACAGTTCCGTGAGCTGCTTCGGACTCCATTGTTTTTCCATCTGGTGTAACAAGAACTGACGTCATAAGACCCAAAGATCCAAACCCCTGAGCCACTGTGTCTGATTGAACATCACCGTCGTAATTCTTACAGGCCCAGACAAAGTTTCCATTCCATTTCAGAGCGCTTGCCACCATGTCGTCGATCAGACGGTGTTCGTATGTAATTCCAGCGGCTTCATACTTAGTTTTGAATTCATTTTGATAGATTTCTTCAAAAATGTCTTTGAAGCGACCGTCATATTTTTTTAAAATCGTGTTCTTAGTTGAAAGATATAGAGGCCACTTTTTTACTAGGGCTGTATTTAAACAAGAACGAGCAAAGCCCTTAATCGATTCGTCGGTGTTATACATCGCAAGTGCAACTCCATCGCCTTTAAAGTTGTAAACTTCGTGGGAAATTTTTTGCCCATCTTTTCCTTCAAAGGTGATTGTTAATTTGCCTTCGCCTTTAGTCACGAAGTCAGTTGCCCGGTACTGATCACCAAATGCATGACGACCAATACAAATAGGAGCTGTCCAATTTGGAACTAAGCGCGGGACGTTCTGGCAAATGATGGGCTCACGAAATACGGTGCCATCTAGAATATTTCTAATAGTTCCATTCGGTGACTTCCACATTTGTTTCAACTTAAATTCTTTAACGCGAGCTTCGTCAGGAGTAATCGTCGCACATTTAATACCAACATTATATTTTTTGATCGCTTCTGCAGCGTCAATAGTGACTTGGTCATTTGTTTGATCTCGGTATTCCATTCCCAGGTCGAAATATTTTATATCAATATCTAAATACGGAAGGATCAATTTATCTTTAATAAATTTCCAAATAATTCGGGTCATCTCATCGCCATCAAGCTCAACAACGGGATTAGCAACTTTAATTTTTTGCATACAAAAACCTTTCTAAGAACATTTTATGAGTGAAAAAGCTGGCTCAGTGTAGGCAAAATCGAAGTATTAATCACGGCCTAATGCTTGATATCATCACTAATTACGATTAGATTGAGGGTGTGAAAACGCAGCTTGTTTATTCTCAAAAAATGCCACCAAGACGCCAGTTTCCGGAAGCGGCAGTGCTGCTTTATGATTCGGTTTTAGACACACATTCCTTTTTTAAGTCTTGGCGATCTGGATTTGCGTACAGCTGGCCCTTAACAGCCGGAGAAAAGTTGAAATCCATCGACGCATTTCAACTTTTACTGAAAAAAATCAGCGCAAAAGATATCCCACAGACGCAGGAACTAACATTTGTCGCAGTCGGTGGGGGCAGTGTGGGCGATTTCGTCGGATTCCTGGCCAGCACCTTTTTGCGTGGTCGCAACTTTGTGCAGATTCCCTCCACTTGGCTGTCCGCAATTGATTCCTCCCACGGCGGAAAAAATGGGCTTAATTTAGCAGGAGTCAAAAACCAAATCGGGACTATATATCCTGCAGGCCAGGTCTACTTGGTGAAGGAATTATTGAATTCTCAGCCCAAGGCGCTTTTGACGGACGCTTTTGGCGAGGCCATCAAGGTTGCAATTATTAATACTCCTGCAGTTTTGTCGAAGTTAGACCACAGTAACCTGTACTCTTTGTTGCCCGCGGTTGCATTACCATTCGTAGATCCA
>JAYUTU010000040.1:0-7470 GCA_043754975.1 Bdellovibrionales bacterium
GATGAGAAGGATCAGTAGTGTGTGCGTGTCTTGCTGTGAAACGCCTTGTGCCCAACTTACACCTGAGCACTCGTATGACTGGCGCCCACTCTTAAGGCAATGGGCTTGACCGCTAACAGTCATATTAAAGCCTGCGGCAGAAAGCAGGTCACTGTCAGAGATGTCGGCGGCCTGCGCTAATGATCCAATCAAGACTGAAATTGCAAATACGGATTGAGCTGCGAATTTGGGAAGTTTCATAATTTGTCCTTCTTCTCGAAACAGAATTCAAAAATACCAAGGTTGACTTCGAATACGTACCATAACTAGAGGTTATTTTGATATTCTAAGTTAACCGGTAATGTAAAAATTATTTAAACTTCTGATTTAAAACCAATCTAAATGAAGCCCTGCCGTTACGTCGCAGCGATGCAATAAAATCGAATTGGCCCGCATTTCAGGGTTTAGCCAGGGTTTTGTATCGAAATCCACGCTACGGCAGCAAACCGCTTTCCGAACCGAAGTGGGTGGTTTGGTGACCTCGTAATTTAATCACTAATTTTTCTGGATAAGAAAGCCTGTCTTTTAACGTGCTGCCAATTTTTTAAAAAACCAAGCTGATTTAATTGTGAGAACTTTAATCTAAGGTGTTTGGATCAATCGCTTTAAATACAGGCCTCATTTTCAAGCTGAGGCCAAGCGATCAAGATTCCTATGGGAATCAAGGGTTACTTGATCCAATCTATTGTACGATATTATATTGAAGGGGGGCGAATCGCGCTGAAGGATGTGATTTAAGAACATGCACTATGTCTTCAAAAACAATTATGCGTATCTTATAGCCGCCTTCAAAAGACTGTGCACAATTAAATATTGGCTCAGCTGTGGTGTTCTGAAAAATTCCTTTTTCTACATTTAGACTCAACATAGCGAATCGCGCGTTGGGCGCGCTCTGACGGATTTCAACAACTGTTGGCTGCACTTTAATATCCAGCGAATATTGGGATGAGGAAGAAAACGAAGAGCAACTGTACGTAGCATCTAGCTGCTGTTGCGCAAAAGCGCTTATGCCGACAGTTGTTAACACTACAAAAAATAATGATCGAGCCATAGCAAACCTCCAAGATAGTTAAAGTTTAATTCTGAAGGATCTGTACCAGATGCCTGTGCTGTAGACAAGATGTATACGGCTACAAGACAAATCATTTTTAAGCCCCGCAGTTACTTCTTAGAGATGCAGTAAAATCGAACTGGCCTGCATTTAAGGATTTAGCCAGTTGGGATCTAAAATATTCCAAGTCGTTATGTTTTATATAAATATCGCTGAACACTTTACCGAAACATTTTTTGGATTATAGATTATTGGAAACCTTTTGATTTCTATTATACGACGAGTCCCTAGCGCAGGATCAGCGATAGGCGCATGCGGAGAGGCCTCTGTAATGCCTTGAGGACTCATGAGGTCAATGAGGCGAAAACCGTTAAAACCCCAGTAGTACGCATCGACAACCCACTTTGTATCTTTGTGCTCTACAACAGTGAACGCATGATCTTCATAGGCTTCGAAATTATGCCAATTACTTGCGCGATAGATATTTGCATAGCCATGGAGATTTTCAATTCCAGCGGCCTTTAATGCAAAGTGAAGAACTAGTGCATGTTCCCGACAAACTCCAGCGCCACACACGCCATATTCGTGCAGTGGAATATCTGTATTGGCTTCCCGATATTTTTTGAGGAGCCTGCGGTAATAAGGATTATAGTAGTTATTATATTTAAAGACATCAGATCGAACTAACTCAATGATCAGACCGACCTTATCCCAAAATTTCTTTTTTGAATTACCTATTCGCTCTGCATGTTTCATGACTGAACGCAAAGGCTGCTGAGATAAATCGATGAAATAGTCGGGCTGAATTCCACCCATTTTTAAAGATCCCTCTACAAATGCACCATCTTTGATATTGGTAAAGCCGCCTCGAATTACATCATAATTGTCAATATCCTTGGGGGCCGCATGAGCGATTGGAGCGGAAAAACAAAAAAGAAAGACAGCTGTCAAAAATGTAGACAGAAATTGTCCTTTCAAACCTGATCTACTTACTATCTGAAATATTATTTTCATGCTTTTAGGAGATATGGAAGGAATGTGCCAATGCTTTTTATTCGATGACACTAGCTCTTTAGTATAAAACTTCCGTCTCCAAGCACTGAAACAAACCGAGAGGCTTTTAGAGCCTTATGACCATGAAGTTTTATTTCTCGGTGGGTACGACGATCAAATTCGGTAATTAATTCCTTAAGAGATTTTTGAAATTCCTCGCGAGAACTTTCCGTTAAAAAAAAGCACCTTAAAGAAAAACGAATTTGTTCAGACGATTTATTTTTATGAAGAGCCTCTTCTAGAAGCCTTCGACTCCATTCCCGTTTAGTCTTTTCAACGAACGGTCCTGAGTCTTGCCAATAAGGTAAATCATTTGCCATTAACTGAATTCGATCCCCAGGGCCCCATTTTAATAAATTCAGTTTATCTAAACGGCGCAGGGACTGAATGACTATAACCTTTTCGAGACCCCATTTTGATTTAATTTCATTCAACGTTACCCCTTCGTAAGTCAATGCCCAGTAGATTTTAAACAGAAGTGGGTTTTCAAGAAATGCATTTTGTTGATAATTACTAAAGCTGATTGTACCTGTTTTTCTATCAACTTCAGCTTCGATAAGATCTACTAAGGATATTTCTAGCGCACTACATATATGCGCAAGTTTTCCGATAGCGCAGTCTTTTGCTGCAAATACCTTCTTGATTCCTGATTCTGACATTTGGAGGTTTTCCGCAAGCTGGGCGTAAGTAATTTTTCGTGATTTCATTGCTGCTTTTAACTTCATGACGATCAGTTCATAATCAATAATACCCATTTTGTATACTCCAAGTATTAGATAAGTACCAAATATAGGTATTAATGTAAATGTTATTTCATTTCCTGAGCTTTAATTTAGAACGGTAGAAACAGAAAAGAGGAGTTATGAAAAATAATAATTGTAACCGAAACAGCTTTATTCACACTGCCCGACAAATGACTTGTCTAATCGTCTTTATTTTTGGAAGTGATGCTATCGCTCTGAATGAAGCGGCTCAAAAGAATTCCAATCTACAGACGGTCCTGACATGTTCGGCTTTAGAAGGTCGTTTGCCTGATCATGAAACCACATTATTTTTAAAACATAGGAAGATTGCTGAAAGGAGCGAACATTATATAATCGTAAACCAAGTCCGAGAAGGGATTTATATAAGTTCTGGCCAACGCCCGATAAAATACAATCTAAATGCAGATCATCAGATTTTTTTCAATCCGTTGTTCGAGATTGATCTTCGTCTTGATGAAGTATCTCGAAACGGCGTTCATTCGATACAGCATATTACTGGTAGCTTTGCAGATTACAATAGTGGTGAAGATGCTATCTTAGATGAAAACCTTGAATGTCGAGACGACATCATCCTATAAAAGCCGTATCACTATGGAATGAGAGAAGTTATTAATTAGACTTATAGATAAGGAAGAAAATGCATTACTATTATATTTCAAACCCCTACAATGGGACCGAGGAGCAAAAAGAGCAACGTGCAGTAACTGCGGCTAGAGCTTGCGGACTATTATTAAAAAAGGGAATTCATGCCTGGAGCCCAATAGTTCATAATCATGCCATGATGAAAACATTTGATCAGTTCACTTTAGAAGAGCGGCGAACTAAAATTTTGGAGTTTGATTTCACTTTGCTGAAGGCCTCAAAAGGGATGATCGTTTTAAAAAATTGATGGTTGGAAAAAGTCTTACGGAGTAAAGGCAGAAATCGATCTCTGTAAGCAGCTATCGATCCCAATAAAATATTTAGATATTCATCGGCTTGAATTGGCCGAGAGTCCGTGGGACATTTTAACTGATGTACCCTAGCTATCTAACTCCTCACTAAGTAATTTAAAAACAAAGTCAAAAAGTTCAAGCGATTTTGATTTTACAGTTACAAAATCAAGGGCTACAGTTCAGGTGATGAAAGTATATGCTCTCGAAGACTCTCCTCATACTTTTTGAGAAGATCAACAGTTCCGGGCTTGACCACGTTATAGTCAAACTTTTTCTCTCCAGTAATTGTTAAAATCCACTTATTTTCCGTCTCTGATAAGTTGAGATTTTGAACTTTAGATAGAGGGTAAATACATGAATACACTTTGCCGTGTGAAAGAGTTATGTCTGCAATCGTGTCTGAAGTAAAAAATCCTATTTCAAGCTCCTCGCCCTCATCAGTACTAATTTGAAGAATTGAATCGACGATCTTGGAATTACCCACCAGACGATTGTATGTTGCAATAAAATCCACAATGAGGGATTCATCGAAGTGGCCTTTTGCTAGATGGATAATCTTTTCGGTCATTACCATGGAAAAATGTTCGTTCATTAGTTTCCTAAAGGCAAGCGTGACAAAACCCAATCTCCATGAAGCCCAGTCGTTACTGCACGAAAATGGCATAAAATCGAATTGGCCAGAATTCCAGGGTTTAACCATGGTTTCGTATCGAAATCTCCGCTACGGCAACAGACTGTTTTCCTGACCGCTTTGGGTGGTTTGAGGACCTCGCCATTTAATCACCAGTTTTTCTGGATAGAAAAACTTGTCTTTTAATGTGCCGCCGATTTTTTGAAAAAACCAAGCCGATTAAATTGCGATAACTTTATTCAAGGCCGATGGGAATAGTAGTGTTAAATGCAGGCCTCATTTTCAAGCTGAGGCCAAGCGATCAAGATTCCCATGGGAAATAAGTGTTTGTTGATCGGAAGATTTGGTCTAATTTAATTTTGACCATGCATATTTTCGATAAAATAAAAAAGTTACAACTCCCAACATTAGCAATCCAAGATTCTGGCTCCAGATAAGAACTCTATTTAAGCCTACTTCTTCAATACTAAACCAGCGAAAGAAAAATTGCGCCCAATTGTTCAAAGCTCCGTGGACCAAAGCGACAGCCCAAATACTTTTCGAGTAATTAAAGGCCACACCTAAAAATAATCCGGCACCAAAGAGACCTAAAAACATAACAAATGCTAATTCCAATGAGCCTACGCCTTGAATGTCGTGGAGACCACTAAGCGCAAACGGAACGTGCCATGCGGCCCAGGACAAGGCTGTCAGAATAAGGCCTTTGAAAACACCATGGGAAATTACCATCTGTGATTCAAGAAACCCCCGCCATCCAACTTCTTCTGCAAGGGCAAAAAAACTAACTATCACTAGGCCGACAATCAATTTTTGTGCAACTCCCCAAGCCAAAAGGACGATTGTCAAATTTTCGCCTATTTTCATCTCTGGTGGAGGGCTCCAGACTGAGCTTGCATTGGTTACCCAATCTGCAGTGGGAATCTTTCCATATACTACCAATGTCCCCAAAAACATAGCTATGTGAGAAACTGCAACTATAAGTAGAATTCCACCAAGAGTTACTCGCCAATCAAAAGAACCAAATCCCATGCGAGGCCAGGCATTGCCTCGAACAAACCACATTCCAAAAACTATTAGTGAGGGGGCGAGCATAACTCCAAGCCCAAATAATTGGACCGAAGAAGTTCCAGCAAGACCTGCGAAGGCAACAAAAATAGATACGCCAATGCTGATGAAAAACGCAAAACTGAGGTACCGAACTATGCCCATGACTGATTATATCTATTCTCTATTTACTGGCTACAAATCAAATCCCTGTGACATAGAATTGACTACGGCTCATGTGCAATATAGTCGATCCTAATGCAGATCCCCAGTCAAATTTGAACTGAGGCTTTAAGGCCCGCTTTACCGGCCAATACTGTTCTTGCCCAGCTCAATTAAAATAGATGCTTTGCATGCGGCGTAAAAAGATTAGGGGCTTTGGGATAATTTTTACGCCGATGGCCTTTGCCTGGTTAATTAAATCCATGCAGTCGTAGTCATTGGTGCAAAGATAGATATTTTTACGATGGGATTGCTCGGCGATCAATGTCGTACCACGCTTGTTATTATTGAGCCTGTTATCGACAATGCAGACTTCGTCAGGTGATTGGATACTTCCGAGCAGTCTTTGTCCGGCTTCAAAGGTCTTTGCGGATTCAGTTATGGAATAGCCGACCTGGGACAGTATTAGCGCAGTCGTAGAATCGTCATCAATTACCTTTATGGATTTTTCCGAAGGCAAAGAGGCGAAGGTCACGCCTGTTTGAAGCAGCGGAAGACGTATTTGAAACCGAGTTCCTTTTGCTAATGGAAAATATTTAAGGGTTCCGCCAAATGATTCAATCGTATTTTTTCCATGATATAGACTAAGCCCTAATCCACTTTCTTTTTTTCCAAACGATGCGCCCTTTGAAAATAGCAGATTTATATTTTCTGGTGAAATTCCACAACCATCGTCGTCGATATTAATTACGCACTCCCCATGATTTGTGTTTATTGTGACATCGACAGTGCCGTTCTGGTCAATTGCATCTAAAGAATTTTTTAACAAGTTCTCTATGACATTTCTAAAGTCGGCTTCGCTGGCATACACGGGTGTTAAATCATGTTGAAGGCTGGAGTATTTTAATACAGCATTTTTAGACTGCTCGAACGAGTTAGATAAGGCAAAAACTGACTCTTGTAGGGTTATTTCTGCAATAACAAGTTTTGAGGTTTCAACTTTCTTATCAATTTGATTTAGGTCATCAACCAAAATCTCAATTCGTCTTATGGCAGATGCGATTGATTGCGAAACCTTTTCTTTTTTATCTAGTAATCGATAGGCAGCTTGAAGCGAGCTTAGCGGTGATCTGATATCGTGGCGAATCTGTTTGATTTTTTCGATATAGGCGTCACGATTCAGTTTAACTTCATCCTTAAGTGGAGATGGGATTGTGGCAACTTCTGGCTTTTTTAGAAACAAATTACTAAAATTGAAATTCATATGGTCTCCGAGGCTATGGTTTTGCCAAGTAAAAGTTTGGATCTATCCCTAAAAGGCTAATTTTTCTAACAAGCGAAGAAATGGGTAGACCCAGTCGAATAGCGGCTTCGCTTCGGGTTTTACATTTTTTTAGAGACTCAATGATTCTTTTCATTTCAAAGTCTTTTAAAGCCTTGTCATGTAAAATGAAAGAATCATCTGTCTGTTGCCCTGCTGGCTCAAAAGTTTGAACTTTTCCAAGGTAGTTCTTAAAATCAACTGGATTTACAATGTCGCCTTCGCAATTGGTCATCATTTGCTTGACGGCGTTTTGCAGCCCGCGAATGTTCGTCGGCCAAGGTTGCTTTTTCATTTCAGCTACGGTGGAAATTCGTATCTGTTTTTGTTGAGTGTGGTTCTTGTTTTTATTAAATTCATTTTGAAAATGAGCATCTTGCGCAGGAACTTCGTACTAATCACCTGCAGCCAGTGTTTCACGACACTTCACATTGGATGGAGATTCGCACGACTGTTAGCGGATATTTGGA
>JAYUTU010000041.1:0-7445 GCA_043754975.1 Bdellovibrionales bacterium
ACGGAAAAGAAAATTCAAACTACCAAAAGACAGGAGCAAGCGAGCCCACTTTTTGGAAAATGGGCTTTTTTGAACCTGGTAATTTTATGCGCTGCCTTACGAAAAGTGAGCAGGTACCTTATTCGTCGTCTAGTTCGTCTTCGCCTACGATACCTAGGTTGTATTTTTCTATGCGGTAGCGCATTGAGCGGAATGAAATTTTTAGAAGTTTTGCGGCTTTCTTTTTGACACCGCCAGCGGCGTGGATCGCCTTTACTAAAAGTTCTTTTTCGATTTGGCCCACGACTTTGTCTAAATCTAGGCCGTCGTCACCCACATCAATTTCATTGCTGGATGCCATTTTTCTACCTGAGGACGTGTTCACCATCGGTGGTAGTGATTCCGGTAAAATTGTCGAACCCGCTTCTAGGGCAACTGTGCGCTCGATCATATTTTCTAATTCACGCACATTTCCTGGATAATTATATTTTTTTAAAATATCCATCGCTTCCGTCGAAATAGTTGCAATGGCTTTATTTAATTTATCATTATATTTTTTTAAGAAATGTGTCGCTAACAATGGAATATCTTCAGACCGCTCGCGCAGGGCAGGAGTTCTGATATTGATAACATTTAAGCGATAGTACAAATCTTGTCGGAACGTACCTTTTGCAACCATGTCTTCTAAGTTTCGGTTGGTAGCCGCGATGATTCGAACCTCTACCTTCATATCTTCAGTCGCACCAACTCGGCGGATAATGCGCTCCTGAATAGCACGTAGAAGTTTAACCTGAATCGAAAGTGGTAACTCGCCCACTTCATCTAAAAATAAAGTTCCACTGTCTGCGACTTCAAATAAGCCCACTTTGTCAGAGATAGCACCCGTGAAGGAACCTTTTTTATGCCCAAACATCTCTGATTCCATCAAGTTTTCAGGAATTGCTCCACAATTTATCGTCACGAAGGGCTTGTCCTTGAGTGGACCATTATAATGAATTGCTTTGGCGACAACTTCTTTTCCAGTTCCTGATTCGCCTGTTATCATGACGTTCGTTGGCGACTGCGAAACTCGCTTTACTAAATCAAAAATGGCATGCATCGGAGCCGAGTTCCCGACCATATTTTGGAACGAGTACTCTTTGACTAACTCTTTTTTCAGCGAGCGAACTTCAGTTTCTAAATTTTTAGAACGAAGTGCATTATGAATATTTAAACGGACTTCATCTATTTTAAAAGGCTTTGTGACATAATCGTAGGCCCCCATCTTCATGGCATCCACTGCAGTTTCTGTTGTGCCAAATGCAGTGATCATCATGAAAACAACATCAGGGTAACTGTCTTTTACGTACTTCAATAATTCAATTCCAGTTACGTGCGGCATCTGCATGTCAGAAATAACCATATCAAAAGATTTTTTTAATAAGACCTCTTTTGCTTTTTGACCATCTTCGGCAGTCGTTACTTCGTAACCTTCTTTTTTCAACATTATTTCTAAAAATTCGCGGATGGACTCTTCATCGTCGACCACTAATATACGCGATTTCATAAATATCCTCTTTCTTTAATGACCCAAATCTGGGAATTTAATAATAAACTCAGTACCTTTTGCTAATTCACTTTTTACTTCGATTTGAGCTTCATGCGCTTCTAATATTTTGTGCGTGACAGCCAAGCCCAACCCAGTCCCTTTTATTTTAGTCGTGTGGAAGGGCTCAAAAAGTCGCTTTAAAGTTTCAGCTTTCATGCCCGCCCCGTTGTCCTTAACAAAGATGCTGACAACCCCATGAGCTCTGCTGTTTCGAATTCTGATTTGCGGCTGAGCACAGCCCTCAAGAGCTTGAACCGCATTGATGACTATATTTAAAAAAGCCTGCTTCAGTTTTTCTGAAAATCCTAAAATTTTCTGTGACGAGATATCCGTTTGCCAATCAATACTGGCAGCCAGCGCAGACTGCAATTTCACATTTCCAATAACTTCTTCTAATACTCTGGCTGTGTCTACCACTTCGTCCGGCTTTTTTTCGGGCTTTGCATAATCTAAAAATTCTGTGATTAAATTATTTAAGCGATCTATTTCTTTAATAATTATTTTCATTAATTTCATTTGATCAGGATCTGTCGTTTCGGTGGACAGCAGCTGCACACTGCCACTAATTCCTGCTAATGGATTACGAATTTCATGTGCAATTCCAGCGGCCAATTGTCCGATCGCTGCTAACTTTTCTTTCTGCTTGAGTTGGCTTTCTAACTTACGCAGCTCTGTAACATCCTTAATTAAAGAAATAAATAGATTTTCATTGAGCTCTTCGTCAAAATAATCGGCTTTATCTATTTGAAAGATCTGAGATTCAGACTCTTCCATAGAGCGGTATTCAATGTCAGATGTCGACTTTAATTTGGAATTTTGAATCAGTGTGCTGACATCATTTGGACCCAGATGCAGCGACTGGGTTATGAAATTATTCTGAAGCAAAACTTCTTGGCTTGAACGGCTCACGACCAGACCCAAAGGAATTTTTTCAATAAGCACTTTTGAAAATTCAGCTTGCGATTTTGATTTTTTTTGAACTCGTGTCAAAACACTTTGCATACCATAAATTTCGTCTTTAAGCTGGCCAGAAACAATAATCACTGCAATATACGAAAGATTAAATAGAGCTAAGGACAAAATATTCTGAATTGAGCCTGTTTGAAATACCGAAAGATTCATTACAGAAATGCCCAATGAAGCCAGTAGTCCCAGGGAACACAACTGGATAAACTTTAAATCAAAACTTGCTAGAAAAAGCAAAAACAGCTGAATTACAAGTAAAAAGCTAGACAGTTGCGGAAACGATTTCATGAAAAATATTAAAATTGAAAAATCTAGTGCGTACGAAATGAGGCTTATTGAATTTTTACTGCCAGTAGTTTTATTCTCATCGACTACAAAGTGCAATGCCAAGTGATGCAGAAATATAATACTGAATGCAGAATAAAATGCGAAAATAAAATCGACTTGAAGAAACGGTTTCTGCAGCAGAATAAGAACTTGAAATAATACAAAGTACACCACCAGCACCGCAGTACGGATACTCGCGCGAGCGTTTGAATCCAAAAGTAGATTAAAGCCAGGAGCGCTTAGATTACTGAGAGCCACTACGGTCCCCCACCCATGGTATCAGCCAAGCCAAAAATCGGAAGATACATAGCCACCATAATGACTGCAATAATTCCACCCAAGACGACCATCAACAGAGGCTCTACCAAGGCCGTCATTGTCTTAACGGAATTTTCAACTTCATCTTCATAAAAATCAGCAATTTTAGCTAACATGACATCTGTGGTACCAGACTGCTCACCGATGGCGACCATTTGCGAAACCATAACTGGAATTTCCTTTTGTCGCGCCAAGGGCTGATGAAAGGGTTTACCAATAGTGACTGATTCCTTACAAGCAATAAGAGCTTTTTCGATCACGTAATTTCCAGAGGTTCTTGCCGCAATTTCAATGGCCTCAATAAGTCCAATTCCAGAGGATAACAGCGTCGAGAGAGTTCGACTCATGCGTGCCACGCTGGCTTTCTGAATGAGATCACCAAATACCGGAGCATTGATAGCAACTTCGTCGAATTGTTTTTGGCCCTCGGGAGTATTTAAGTAATACATAGCACCAGCAACAGAGCCCGCGACCCCTAATAAAAAGACATGCCACTGTCCACGTAGAAACTTGGATAAATTAACAATCATCTGAGTGAGTGCCGGCAACGCTTTTCCGGATCCCGCATAAAACTCCTGAAACTTGGGAATAATAAAAAAGATAATTCCACCGATAACAATGAAGGCAACAGCAGTAATTACGGCTGGCATAACCAGTGCGCTTTTGACCTGACGCTTTATTTTTTCATTTTTTTCAATGTACGACGACAGTCGAGTTAAAATTGTATCTAAGATACCGGCCTCTTCGCCGGCCTGGATAAGATTACAATACAATCGGTCGAAAACCCGATGATGTTGGATCATGGATTCCGAGAGCCTTCGGCCCGATTCGATCGAAGCCCGAATTTGGATTAGAGCTTCTTTTAAAACTTGATTGATAGACCCTTCCGAGAGAATGCGAATGGAATCGGAAATTGGAATACCTGCATTAATCAACGTAGCAAATTGGCGCGTAAAAATTTGCAGATCCTTTGACTTTAATTTAGGAGCTAAAAATGAGTTTATAAAAACTTCTACGCTGCTTAACTCAACTTTTTTCATGTCCAATTCTAATTTTAATGGCATTAACTGCCGCGCGCGTAATTTTACCTTGGCATCGTTTTCATCACGTGCTTCTACTCTTCCGCGAGTCATTTTACCAGCAATAGTTCTGGCTAAGTACTGATACATCGCCATTAAAGCCCCATCTTTTTCAGTTGAAGGTCTAACTCTTCTGGCTGATCAGATGCCGCAAATGCCGTTTTTACGTCGAAATTTCGTCGTATCAAATTTTGAATAATAGATTGATTTAATGACTGGTAACTATCACTAGCAAACTGTTTTAAATCAAAAGTTCCCAATGTGGAAAAAGTTTGCGCCACTGTTTGCAAATTCAATTTATCACTTTGGCGCAGTAGCAAAGTCTCATAGATTGGAACAAACGGTTGGCCTGTTAATTTCTGTACAATAACACCATTAAGTAGATTTAAAAAGCGCACCATAAGCCCTGGGCTTAACTTTTCCAAGGCCTGCTGGAAAACCACATGAACATTTTCAGCAGTCATGGTGATAAAAATAGTTCGACCTTGTTCAGCAAGTTCTATCCACTTTTCCCACTTTTTTACCGAATTGAAATCAATCACAATTTTTTCTAGTCCGTCATAAATTAAATGGTTCAAATCCCAATCCGTTGTGTCAGCACCTAACTGAATGAGATTGTCTAACACGGGCCACTGATACTCCGATTCATGGGAATGAATTCCAATTAAACTGACTTTTTCACTTTGCTGCTTCTCAATGATTTCTGCTATGAGGCTAGATTTCCCAGATCTCCGAGGACCAGAAAAAATAAAGATACCAGTGTCTTTTTTTAAAAGATCCCAAAAAAGAGGGTTTTGAATTTGACACTCCCGATGAGATTCTGATTTTGCCAGCGATAAAAATGCCCGAAAGCAATCCTTGCGTTCAATAAAAGAATATTTCCAAACATGTTTATTGGAATGATAAAGACCACTGACTAAGCCCTTGGTCTCGAGCTGAATCTTTTCGCCAGCCTGCAAGCATACATCTTTTAAGTCTTCCCACTCGTTAATTTTAAGCGGTGCTGAATTTATTTCTATCCAGTCCAAGCCTGTTTTAGATAGAACCTTTTGCCCTACAACAAAAGAAATTTGATGACCGCTGCGTTCAACAGACAGATTCAATAACTGTTCAATCATTGGAATCTTCCTTTATCGATGAATTGAAAACTTCATCCACAGTCGTTTGTCCCCTAGCAAGTTTTAATAAGGCACTTCGTCGCAACGTACGCACTCCGCCATCACGACAAATTTGTCGCAGCTCAGAGGTGCTGGCACCACGCAAAATGGCATCTTTTATTTTTGTAGTCATTGGCATCAATTCGTAAATAGCCTGACGTCCTTTAATTCCAGTTTGATTGCACGTACCACATCCCCGACCGCGGAATAGTTTAAATCGTGGCACATCAATTTTTGGTACCCCCAAAGAAAGCAAAGTGGCTTCAGGAACCTCAGTGGGCTCTTTGCAAGCTTCACATATTTTTCCAATCAGTCGCTGTGCCACAATAAGATTTAAAGTGGATGTAATAATATACGGAGCCACACCCATATCCAACAAACGGCTTACCGTTGAGGGGGCATCATTTGTATGCAATGTGCTAACAACCATGTGACCGGTAGAAGCTGCTTTAAATGAAATTTCTGCAGTTTCTAAATCTCGAATCTCTCCGACCATAACAACATCAGGATCCTGACGCAAAAAAGCTCTGAGTGCCGTTGAGAAGTTTAGATCAATTTCAGTATTCATTTGAACTTGGTTAATGCCCTCTAAATTAAACTCGATAGGATCTTCCGCTGTGCAAATATTTGTATCTGTTTTATTAATTTCAAAAAGAGCCGAGTAAATTGTTGTTGTTTTTCCAGAACCCGTTGGCCCCGTGATAAGCACCATTCCCTGGGGCAGAGTCACAGTTTTTTTTAATAATTTTAAATCTTCATCTTCAAAGCCTAATTTAGTCATATCTAACTGCAAATTAGATTTATCCAAAAGACGCATAACAACTTTTTCACCCCACATAGTGGGTATAGAACTGACTCGAAAATCCATCTCACGATTTTCTTTTGCTAACTTGATTTTTAAGCGACCATCTTGTGGCCTGCGTTTTTCAGCAATGTCCATTCGCGACATGATTTTAATACGTGAAGTAATTGCCGGTCCTGAGTTCGATGGTGGGCTAGCGGTTTCTACTAAATTTCCATCAACACGTAAGCGAACGCGAAATTTTTTCTCATAGGGTTCAAAATGAATGTCCGAGGCTCTTCGGCGAATGGCCTCCATCATGACTCCATTCACGAATTTGACGACCGGAGCATCTTCAGTCTCAGAGCCAGTTCCCACTTCCACTGTGGTTGACGCTGCCGCGTACTGAATATCCTGATCTGTATCGGTACTTTTTGCAGATAGCTCTGATGTTGAAATCGGGTGATATTTTTCGATGGCTGCAAGAATATTTGATTCCGTCGAGACCACTGGCTGAATTTTGCATTTAGTTATGTAGCGAAGGTCATCACGCACTTGCAAATTACTGGGATCAGAAAACGCAACAACTAACGTGGATCCCGCTTTAGAAATCGGTATCACGCAATTTTTTTCACAGAAATCACGATTCGCAACAGTGACAACAGACGGATCAATTTCGAACTGAGATACATCCACGCCCGGAATTGCATACTGCTTTTCTAAGGCGCGTAAAATTTGTGAATCTCTTAAAATTCCTAGGTGCAAAAGGGCCGGACCCAAACGCGTTTTATTGCGTTGGGCTTCCAGCAAAGCCGCTTGAAATTGATCCTGCCTGATCAATCCCTGCTTGATTAGAATTTCCCCTAATTTATTCAATGACATACCCGATTAGTTTAATGAGTGTGACGTTTTTTGTAACTAGACTTAGGGTGAGTTTTTAAATAATTCTAGAATAGCATCGTACTTGATTTTAAGAACTTCAATCTCGTTGATGACAATGATTTCGGCCCGTTTAGCTTCCTCAACTAGCACGGGTTCGTTCCTAGAGTTTAAATCTATAAAAGCTGCTCCACGGCTAAGAAAATTAAAGTACGTGATAGATTCATAGGCCTCAGGACTGCTTTTTTTAGTTAGGTTAGAAATCAGTAGCACGCTGCCACTTTCTAACTGAGTCAATTCACCCAGCGGAACAGTTGAAACTTTAATATTAAAGGCAAAGTTCATAACTAATTTTTTTATTTTTTCTGCAT
>JAYUTU010000042.1:0-3309 GCA_043754975.1 Bdellovibrionales bacterium
CTCTTTCAGTTCATTGGCTTTGTAATCAGCAAATTTTTTGACTTCGATTTCTTTTAAGTTTTGGTATTCCGATTCGACTTTGGCTTTGACCTGACGATTTGTGTCTTCTAAAGTCTTATGCAGGGCTATAATTTGATCGTCAATCTGCTGCTTTTTTTCTGCTAACAACGAGTATTGGTGACTTAGATCTTTAAGCTGTTTGGTTGCTAATTCTTTATCAGCGACCCAACTGATCTTTTGTTCGTTAAATTTGATTAAGTCATTTTCAATTTTCTTATGCTTTTCTGACTTTTCTAGTAATGCACTGGTAATAAATTCTAGACTTTCGGATTCTTGCTTCAGCTGACTTGTGGTTTTGCTAAGCTCTACTTCTGCATCCTCTTTTTGCGTGGTAATAAGTTTTAAATTTGTTTCGCACTCAGTAATACTGGCTTGTATTTTCTTTAGCTCATCTGAGTACATTTTATTTCGGCTGACGTGCTCAGCATTTTCATTTTCATATTTTATTTGTGTTAAGCGCCGCTGCTGCAGAATGTCATTTTCTGCTTGCGTTAATAGTTTATTCCGTTCAGCAAACATTTCTGATTTTTGCTTTTCACTGGAAAGCTCAAGTTTTAAAAAGTTTTCTTTCTCTAATATTTCCAGCTGCCGGGATTTATCTTCCACAATCAGCGCATTGTGTTCTTTCCACAAGTTCTGAATTTCTTCACTCGCTTGCAGTCGTTTTTCGTCTAGCATGACTTCTGTTTCAATTTTCATTTCAGCCAATTGCTTTTTTGTATCCTCTAACAGGTGATCAATATGCCGTTGATAATCGGCGTAGGCTTCGTCTTTTGCTTTTTTAATTTGTAAATTGGCTTCATTGATGGTTTTAGCTTTGTAAACTTCTGCACTTTTTATGATCGAGTGCTTAATATATTCGGCCTGTTTAATAATTTCTTTTGATTTTTCAGAAACACTTTCCGTTTTTGGCAGCTGCAAACCAACGTTCTTAAAATTCATCTTAAAATCGTCTGTCGTTTTCGGAAAACCTGACAAATCAACAACCACTTGCAACGGCACGTCTTTTTTAACAGCCTGAGCAATTTCCTGTTCTACTTCTGGGTTAATTTCCATGATTTTAAATTTTAATCGTAAACTAGAATTTCCAAAACTAACTACATCCTGAGCAAAAACGGGGGACAGTTCATGGGGTTTCAGCATTGTTTCGCCAACGAAAGTGCCATTAGAAGAATTTAAATCTTTAATCTCGATCAGATTATCGGCTAAACGCACGAAAATATGTTCCCTCGAAATTCCACTGTCTTTCATGGGAACTTCGGATGTGTCGCCGCGTCCAAGCACAAACTCAGACTTATGAATATCATAACTCTGAGTTCCGTCGGTCCTAACGATTTGTAAAAAAATAAACTGCTTCTTCGTTCCCATTACACCTTAGGCTGCATGCCCGCCCATTGTTTTATTCGTTTTAGCAATTTCTAGATTCAATGCCTCTTCAGCAAGTGCCTCTACAGGATCCCTGTTTTCATTAAATTTATCATTTTCAATTGTGACCTCGTTGTTATCTGATCGGTACCACAATAAATCCATTGTACTTTCGAAACGATCTACCAAGGAAACAAAAACTCGTTCCGGTGACATCACGACATTAAAAATATGTAATGATAACGAAAAGGCAATACCTACAATAGATGATGCCATTGCAAAACTGATTTCATTTAAAAAGCCGTCCATAATCGCTTTCGTACCTTCAACATCATTCAGATCCATGCCACCAAGTTGCACTAGACCGCCTTTGATTCCAAGAAAGGTTCCTAAAATTCCCGCCACAACGAAAAGTCCCGGCAGAATTGTAATCAAGTCGTTCAAACCGCCCATGGGTAAAATTCCAAAAACTTTATTAAAACACGGATTATGGTGTAGCGTAGCTCGTGTGATTTGCTGTAACTTGGGTGTTTCTTTTGACCACTTTAAATAGCGAAGTTGTTTTAAAATATCTTTTACCATCCAGGCGCTACCTTGTTTTACTAAAAAAATTCGGTCATTTAAGCTCATGACCTGATCAAAGCTTTCTTTGCTTTTACGATCGCGCATTGCAAAGGCTTCGTAATAGGATTTTTCGAGTAACTTTTTGGTTAATACGAAAAATGAAACATTTTTCATATTTCGACTTGCGTCTGAATCCATAAATTTTAGCACACGCATTTCAAACTGACGTGCAAACCATTCATGACGTCTGACAGTGTAGTATATCACCCACCGTAAAAACGCGGCTCCAATAAAAACGGCGCCCATGACATAGGGTAAATAATTGATAAAATGCTTAATTGTATTATGCAACATCTGATCGTTCATAAAAACTCCTTATTTCTTTCTGTCCATGCTAAAACGGATGATAACTCTTTGACTTTTTTTACAATCGTTCTTTTTACAGTACTCATCGACTGACGCGACATTTCTGTCCATCTTCATCAGATCAAGGAAACTTCGCCCTGAAACTTTCAAATTGGGAACTAAAGTTTCTCGGTGCTGAAAATTCATTTCCTTTTCATCTAAGATATAATTAAAAATTGATTTCGCACGTTTGTAACTTAAATCCATATTGTATTTCAAAGCTTCGCGGTCCTCAGCTTTGGTTGAATTAGGATTAACTAATTTTCCGCGGTAGGTCGGTGAAGCAAAGCCGATAACCTCAACCGATGAAATCTGATTGGAAACAGTCGGATTTCCAAAAAGTGATTTTGAATACACTGGCATCGCTTTTCTTAAAACATTCCGCATGTCATCTTTTAAAGTAGATGAGTCATTTTCGAAATAGGCTTGGCCAAAATCTAATAGCACGTCACCTGTTTCTAAATTGATGTCTGCCTTGATTCCTAATTTGTCGAAGCCACGTTTGATTTCGCCAGCGATTCCCTTCCGGGCCGCAAGCTCTGCTTTGACTTCGTTCAGTTGACCCTCGGTTGATTTTAACTGATTCGAAAGTCCAGCGATTTGTCCAGCAAGTTTTCGCTCTTTCGCATCGCCAGCCGCTTTGAAAGCCTGTTCTCTGCGTCCAATTTCTGCCTGACTCAAATTTTTCTGGTTACGAAGTGCGGCCTCGAAAGATGCGCGGTCATTACCCCGTTCTGCATCGAATTGGCTTTTTAATCCAGCTATTTTTGCTTGCGCTTCTGCAGCTGCAGCACTTAGTTGTCCTTTTGCTGATGACAACTGACCTTTTGTTTCATCAAGCTGCCCTGTTGTTGCGTCCAACTGATTTTTTGTTTGGCTTAACTGGGCATTCGTTGCATTTAGCACCGAGCGAGC
>JAYUTU010000043.1:0-7349 GCA_043754975.1 Bdellovibrionales bacterium
TGACCTTTGTGAAAAACTTGGGGAAACGTGGGCCAACCACTCCATAATTTAATGGCTAGGCGCTGTTTCCACATCGAAAAATAACTACCGAATTCAACGTAATGAAACGAAATATTTTTTGCCGCTAAATATTTTTTTGCGCCACTGACGACTGGATTTTGGCGCATACCCACAATAACCCACTCGTGGGTTTTAATTGCGGTCTCAATGTCTGCAATAATTTTCGCATGAAATCCGGCAATTACTTTTGCTGCATCTGCATTGACTTTATCTTGGCTTAGAATAGGTCGCATGATTTTAAATCCTTTGTTGATTGTGTTCGGGTATAAATTGGCGTTGCAAGAGCTGATAATAAAGTCCTGCCGGATCTTGCGCAAGGGCTGCGTGTTTGCCGCTTTGAACAATTTTTCCGTGATCTAAAACAAAAATCTGATCGGCATCTTTAATCGTTGCTAAACGGTGTGCAATCACCAGCGTTGTTCGGCCCTTCATCAAACGTTGTAGTGCCTCTTGGACTAAGTGTTCGCTTGCAGTGTCTAAGTTGCTGGTAGCTTCATCTAGGATTAAAATTTTTGGATTTTTTAACAGAGCGCGGGCGATTGCAACCCGCTGTTTTTGGCCGCCAGATAATTGAATACCCCGTTCGCCAACTTGCGTTTTAAATCCCTCGGGGAACAGGTTTATAAATTCTAGCGCGTTGGCAGACTGTGCGGCTTGATGGACTTCGTCGTCGCTGGCAGTGGGTCTTCCGTAGCGAATATTTTCTTCAATTGTGCTTGAAATTAAAATAGGTTCTTGGGATACGATGCCGATTTGCTCTCGGAGCCAACTGAGTTTTAAATCTTTCAACAAAACACCATCTAGGAGTATCGCGCCCGAGATAGGATCATAAAAACGGGGAACTAGACTTGAAACTGTTGTTTTCCCGCCGCCAGAGCTACCGACTAATGCGATCACTTGGCCAGGTAGAACGCTCAAACTTAAGTTTACCAAAACCGCAAGATCCGTCCGAGTGGGGTAACTAAAATTGACATCTTTAAATTCAATTCGCCCTTCGAAGTTATTAAGGACCAGGCCAGTGTCAGAACTTGTACTTTCCTTTTCTAGAATTTCAAAAACCCGCTGACTGGCGCCCACTCCGGCCATAATGTCACCCCAAAGACTACCCAGACTGCCAACGCCGATCGCCACAATCATCAAATAAAGTAAAAACTGCGTTAAATCCCCGATGGTCATTTGCTCAAGGACAACGTCGCGGCCGCCGTACCACAGAACAAAACAAACTGCCGTAAATCCCATAACCAGCGCCAATGTCATAAATTCACCAATAGCTAAAATACGTTTCTGCGCCATTTTTAAAGCTTGCTCGAGCGCGGCTTTATAGCGGGATGCCTCAGCCGATTCTTGCACGAAGGATTTAACAGTGCGCACGCCTGAAATAGTTTCTTCTGCAACGCTGCTGGCTTCTGCCAAAGTAGATTGAAATTCTTTAGAAAATTTACGAATTCGTTTTCCAAAAAGTGCGGCTGAAAAGGCAACTGGCGGAATGAGCACTAGCATCATGGCCGATAATTTCCACGACGTGTAAAACATAAAACCAAAACCACCAATGACTTGGCCTAAATTTCTGAGACCTTGAGAAACATTCACACTGACGGTGTTCTGAAGCGTCGTGCAGTCTGATGCCAAGCGACTCATTAACTCGCCGGTGCGATTAAAATCAAAAAACGAAACATCCTGGCGCAAAATAGTTTCATATAACCTTTGACGTAGGCGTAAAACAATTCGCTCGCCACTCAGTGTAAATAAATAATAGCGAATGCTTGAAGTAACGGCTTGAAAAATAAAAGCGGTGAATAAGGCAAGAACCACTTTGTTTAATAATTCAAAATTTTTTGGTTGCAACACATGATCGACCATCCAACGCACCAGCTGTGGGTAGGCCAGGCCTGCGGCACTGGATAAAATTAAAAAGAATAATCCCCACACCAATGATTTGCGTTCGGGACGGGCGACTGAATAAATGCGGGACCACGTTGTGTGTTTCATATTAGGTAACCTAAGACGCTAGCAAATGGCTTAGGTATATGCTAGTTTATTATTCCCATGAAACGCTCGGATTTAACTTATAATTTTCCTGATGACCTGATCGCGACAGTGCCGTCGCGTCCAACTCGCGTCATGTACGTGGAAAAACTGCTGCCGCCAGTTGAATTATCCGTCGACGCATTGATCAGTAAAATTCCTACCGGTGATGTTTTTGTCATTAACACCACCAAGGTTATCAAGCGCCGCGTTTTTGCCGCTGACTTAGAAATTTTATTCCTGAATCAATTATCTGCAAATGCAGATAATAACGAGTGGAGTGTTCTGTTTCCAGCGAAACGGTTTCAAGTGGGTGAAAAAATTGCGTTACCTAATGGTTTCTGTTTGGAGTTGCTAGAAAAGGGACGGCCGCAACGGGTAAAAATAACTCCCGCTATTTCGCAGAATGATTTTGATCTTATCGCTGAATTGCCGCTTCCGCCCTACATACAAAAAGCCAGAAACAGTCGGCATGCAACGGCTAACGACACGACCTGGTACCAGACAGCGTGGGGAAAAGATGCCGGCAGTTTTGCAGCACCGACTGCCAGCTTACATTTCACCAATCAACACGTGCAGCAGCTAGCCGCACGCGGAGTCCACGTCGTTGAATTAATTTTGCATGTGGGGCTTGGTACATTTTTGCCTGTGTTAACAGAGGACTTAAATGACCACACGATGCACGAAGAGTCCTATGAGATTAGTTTGGACAGCTGGGATAAAATAACAACGGCAAAAAAGCAGGGCCGGGCTATTTGGAGTTTAGGCACAACGACAACGCGAGTGCTAGAAAGTGTGGGCCGATCACAAAAATTATCCGGTAGCACCGACATTTTGTTGCAGGTTGGAAGTGAATTCAAAGTCGTGGATCGGTTACTGACAAATTTTCATCAACCCGAATCAACTCTATTGGCTTTGGTTGCGGGTTTTGCTGGGCTTGCAGCCGTGAAACATAACTATTCATGGGCGATTGCTAGAAAATTTAAATTATTTAGCTATGGGGATTTAAGTGTATGGATAAAGCCCTAGCTTGTTTGTGGTGCAAAGCCTCTGATTTGTCCTGTTTGAATGTTGCTAAAAAAAAATATTTCCAATGTAGGCACTGCGAGTATATTTTTTTAGACCCACAGCTGCGCCTGTCTGCTAGCGCTGAAAAAGCCCGTTATGAGTTACATCAAAATGATGTTCATGATCAAGGGTATCAAGCCTTTGTCATGCCGCTAAAGACCGCGATTAAAAATCAATTCAGTTCAAATGCCTTGGGTTTAGATTATGGCTCTGGCAAAAACTCGGCTCTTTGTTATTTATTAGAAAAAGAGCAGTACACTATTAAAAAGTATGATCCATTTTTTAACCAGGATAAAAGTGTTTTAACTGCAGAAACTTACGATTTTATTAGTGTGTGTGAAGTCGCTGAACATTTTTTTCAGCCTGCCACTGAATTTCAAAAACTAAACTCGTACCTAAAACCGGGTGGAGTCATTTTTGTCATGACCTCATTACTGACAGACGCAGTGGATTTTACAACGTGGTCCTACCGTAGAGATGAAACTCACGTAGGTTTTTTTGCGGAAAAAACGTTTTCAACTTGTTACCTAGCTGAGGTGAAGTCCGCCAATCTGGTTGTGCTGAAAGTGCCACCACCACCACAGTCCTAAATTTTGCAGTAACTAGCATCACGCACGAATCTGATTGAGGAAATAAATAAAACTCAGTACAAACAAAGGAACTATGACATCACCTCAATTAGGCGCATTTAAGCTGCACAAAAAAACCGGGAACGCTCGCAGAGCTACGTACATGACTGCACATGGTTCTTTTGAGACGCCCTGTTTTATGGCTGTTGGTACTAAAGCCACAGTGAAGGCCATGTCACCCGAAGAACTTATTCAATGTGGCACTCAGGTTGTGCTGGGAAATACCTATCACTTGCATTTGCGTCCGGGCGAAAAATTAATTAAAAAACTGGGTGGCTTGCACCGATTTATGAATTGGCATGGACCGATCCTGACAGATTCGGGTGGGTTTCAAGTTTTTTCACTCAATACCTTGCGTAAAATGAGCGAAGAGGGCGTTGAATTTCGGTCTCATCTTGACGGTGCAAAACATTTTATTTCACCGGAAAAAAGTATGGAAATTCAAATGGATCTGGGTTCGGATATCATCATGGCGTTTGATGAGTGTTTGCAATACCCAGCCACGGACGACGAGATCAAGCGCTCGATGGATTTAACGTACCGCTGGCTACTCAGGTCGGCTGCTGCCATGGTTCGGCCTGAAAGTTTATTATTTGGAATCGTGCAGGGCGGATTAAGTTTAGAGCACCGCAAGTATTCTTTGCAGCAGGTAACTAGTGTGGATCTTCCGGGTTATGCGTTGGGTGGATTTTCCGTCGGTGAGCCCATACATCTCATGCATGAAATTCTACCACACATTGCGCCGCTTATGCCTGAAAATAAGCCTCGTTATTTGATGGGGGTTGGAACTCCGCTGGATTTAATTATCTCAGTCGATGCGGGAGTGGATATGTTTGACTGCGTATTACCAACACGAGTTGCACGGAACGGCACGCTGTTTACGTGGCAAGGTAAAGTCAGTATCAAACGACAGCAATACCGCGAGGACGCGGGGCCACTAGATCCTGAATGTGATTGTTATACTTGCAAGAATTATTCAAAAGCGTACTTACGGCATTTATTTTTAAGTGGTGAAATTTTAGGCTCAAGGTTAAACACCATTCACAATGTGCATTTTTATATGAAGCTCATGGAGCGCGTTCGCGAAGCTATTTCGCAGGATCGCTGGTCCCAATTTCGTGATGACTGCCTAACGCGATTCGTAAGGTCAGACAAAGATATCTCATCATAACAGTTGATCCAAATCCGGTTTAAGTGTTCAATTTTGTTTCGACATTTCAAATAAGAAGTCGTTATTGGAAGGAATACCATGGACCTGTTGACGTATTTATTTTTCGCTGGCCCCTTTGCAAATCTGGCTGCTTTCGCACAGGTTGCAGATACCACTGTAGCTGCAACCACTGCAGTTGCCGCCCAACCAGCCGCACCAGCTTGGATGCAATTTGTCCCGTTCGTTGTGATTATCACCGTGTTTTATTTTTTCCTTATTCGGCCTCAAGCCAAAAAACAAAAAGAAACGCAAACTTTTTTAGTTGGCCTGAAGGTTGGCGATCAAGTGATTACTCAATCAGGAATTTTAGGCCGCATTTCTGCCTTAACAGATAAAATTGCGACCCTAGAAGTTGCGAATAACGTACAAATAAAAGTTTTACGAGCACAAGTGGCCACATCCCAGGCCGCACTACAAGACAAGAAAGAAGGAAAATAATCATGGAAGGAATTCGCGCAAGAACTTGGACTGCAATCATCGGAGTTCTATTAGCATTAGTTCTGATTGTTCCTAATTTTATCGACATCAGCAAATTGGGCTGGTGGCCAGCTAAAAAATTAAATTACGGGCTTGATATTCAGGGCGGGTTACATCTTGTTATGGGAGTTGATGTGGATAGCGTGGTTGCAACGACCATCTTACGACAAACCCAAGTGATAAAATCTGAATTGGCAAAAGAAAACGTTGTCATTAAAGATTTCGACGTTAAAAATGCAAAATCAGGTGAATTCAACGTTTTAGTCGCAACTGCCGAAGACGGAAAAAAAGTCGGTGATTATATTCAAAAAAACTATCCTACTGTGTTGCAAGTTGTCTCTAGTGGTGCAGACAAAGTCGAACTAAAATATTTTGATGCCACTCTCATTGAACAAAAGCAAAGCGTTATCCAGCAAGCAATCGAAACCTTACGTAATCGTATTGATGAGTTCGGTGTCGCCGAACCTTCGATCACACAGCAGGGGGCAGATCGTATTTTAGTGCAGCTTCCAGGAATGGCCGATGCTGAAAAAGCAAAGCAGTTAATTAATACCACTGCAAAATTAGATTTCATGATTGTTTCTTATGAAAAATCGCAAGAAGAATTGCGAAAACTAATTGAGGACGCTGAAAAAGCGGGTGGCTACACGATGGCTACGGTTAAGTACACGGATTACGTCACTAAAATAAATGCAGATCTTCAGGGGAAATTACCGGCTAAAACGGTTATTTATTTTGAAAAATCTCAGAACGCAAAATCTTTGGAAGTCGGATCTATTCCGTACTTGCTAAAAACGGATACAGATTTAACGGGTGATTTTTTAGATAATGCCTCTGTTAGCTTTGGCCAATACGGCGAGCCAGAAGTTTCTATTCGGTTTAACCCTATCGGCGCTGTAAAATTCGGTGAGCTCACAGAAAAACATATCAACCAGCAAATGGCTGTGGTTTTAGATAAGGTCGTGAAAACGGCCCCTAAGATCAATACAAAAATTCCTAACGGACAGGCCGTGATCACTTTAGGCAACAGTGGTAATCGCGATGATTCTATGAATGAAGCAAAATTAATTTCTACAGCTCTGCGTGCAGGATCTTTGCCGGCAGCTCTTGAGCAACTGGAAGAGCGCCGCGTAGGACCTTCACTAGGCCGAGATGCCTTAGATAAAGCGAAAACGGCTTCGTACATCGGGTCTATTTTGGTTATTATTTTCATGATTGTTTATTATAAGTCGATGGGTTTGGTTTCGACAGTTGCACTTGTCATCAACATAGTTTGTGTTTTTGCATTACTAGCATCATTAGGAGCCACATTAACTTTGCCGGGAATTGCAGGTATGGCGCTGACTGTGGGCTTTGCCGTCGATGCTAACGTGTTAATTAACGAACGAATCAAAGAAGAATTTCATAAAGGCGCTTCAGTGAAGGCCGCTGTTGCTGAGGGTTATTCAAAAGCCATGTCGGCGATTTTGGATTCAAATATTACAGTAGCTGCCACGGCGATTATTTTATTGTATTTCGGAACTGGTCCAGTGCGTGGATTTGCGGTGACATTATTAATCGGTATTGCCACAACTTTATTTTCAAATGTGTTTGTTTCAAAGGTCATTGTAGATAATTTAGTGCACCGTTTTGGCGTGCAGAAACTTTCGGTGTAGGATGGGAAATATGTCAGCTGGAAATGATAATTTAAATTACGGTCGTTTTGATTTCGTAGGTCGCATTGGACTATTTGGTGGGATTTCATTAATCCTGGTTGTTGCCTCGTTAATTTTTATTGCTGTTCGTGGTATAAGTTACGGAATTGATTTCAAGGGTGGAACTGAAATTCAAGTAAAATTCAAAGAATCAGTCAGTATTGATCAAGTGCGCACATCAGTTTC
>JAYUTU010000044.1:0-7346 GCA_043754975.1 Bdellovibrionales bacterium
GAAAACTCCGAATGCTTTTGAAAAAGAATTAACTAACTCGGAAAAACTCTAGATCCGAATGGCTTAAAAAACAGGGTAACCTCAGTTGCATGAGTTGGCGAAGATATACCCCTATTTCGCCCATAGTGCGTACTTGTAGTTTTAGATTTTCCTGTGATTCAAGTTCTGATTTCAATTTTTCTACGTGTGTACTTAATTCCTCTGGGCGCAAAGGAACATCTCGCAAATTTTCATCAAAATAGAATTCGGTACATTTGCTATTCAAATTCAATCCTTACTTCGAATTGTAGACCAGTCATAAGCCAGTTCATTGAATTGCTGACCGCGAATGTCACTATCAGGTAAGTTCACGTCAAAGACCTGGCACGAAAATAATTTGAAGCCTTGATAACTGCGAAAATGAAAAGCGTCGTTAAATGAAAATAAATTAAAAGTTTTTGATCGTGAAAAATTGAGACAAACTGCGTGTAAGCAATAACTTGTGACACGGCAACAATAATGAAAAAAACTTGTCCTAATAATTTTTCTTTCCATAAAAAAATTGCCACAAGAAAATCAAATAGCATTAAGTAAATGATCCACAGCCTCCAAACACCATCCATTTGGGAAAAAGAAAGCCGCAAGTCAAAAACGTCGAGCAAATGAAGTACAAATCCAACAAAGTATAAAATAGAAACTATTTTTAAAAAGGTTGATTCAATTCTTTTCACAGATTTCACTTTAATGATTTGGATTGTCGATTTTTATTACGATCATAGTTTAGCTTTCACTGAACCATTTTTTTCAGTAACTAAATTAACTAAACGCCCAACCCATTCCTCAGGATCCTCATCCCATTTTTGCGAGTTGAAAAAATCAATTTTCATAGGTATGCCAGAGATTATATTTCCATTTTCATCCGTTGATCTGGATGTTGAAATAGCAGCTCTGAACAACGCATCTTTTGAGACTTCAGCTCGTGATTGTGGCGGTCTCGGATAGACCGATAGTTTAAAATCTTTTCCGTCGTTTGTTAAAGCACCTTCAAGGTATGTTCTTGAATATGTAGAATCACCGGAATCAGGAAGCCCTGCAAAAGTGACTCGATCTTTTAAATAATGTTTCAGCGTCCAAACAAAACCAACACAAGAAGAAATGCACCAAGGATCAGTCAGAATAATAATCTTACCCTTATAGGCGTCGTTTTGGACCGGAAACTTCTCTGTTAGGCAGTCTCCGTTATTAGAATAGCAAAACTGCGGCATTGGTGGAATAAATTCACCATAGCTGATTTTTTCCCATTTATCTGATGCTTTAAGATTGTCATAAATTCGGTACTTACCCTTATCATCATAGAAGCCATCTTTTCGCCATTCTGGATCTTCAAGCTCTTTAGTTTTTTTGAATTGTACCCATTGATCTTGAAAAGGCTGATTTAGAAATTGTGCTGACCAATCAGTAACAATATCTCCGCCACCATTATCTACGACATCAATAATGAGAAGTTTAATTTTTTGCGACTTCTGATCCCAATATTTTTTTGCAAACCGCTCAACCTCTTTTGAGACATGATCTACTTCATTAACAACTTCACCTTTTTTATAACGGAAACTTCTAATTCTAAGTAATGCCGTATCAGGTATATTCTTATTTTCATAAACACAAGCCTGATAGCCTTGATAAACCATTTCAAAATGAGGGTATCTTGTAGGCTCAGCGCCACAAGGCGTAGGTTTTTCATCACTCAAACTGTTGGTATTTTTATTTTCAACCCTAGCGAATACCGGAATTTGAAATTCTAATTTTATGCCATCTCTTTTTAATGTGTATGTTAAAGGCTGTCTTCTATACCACGAAAGATTTCCTTTTCTGAAGTTATCCCAAAAATCAGTTTCACATTGGCTTCTTAAGGGAAACTTACAAAATTCAAAATTCTCGTCAGACCAATTTTTTATTGGGATATTATTTATAGCGATTAGCTCATCCCCAGTTTTAGGCCGCTTATCTGAATCTAGGTGAATGAAATATTCTTTTCTAACATTTGAAATCAAATAACGTGGAACAGTGCCATCTTCCCTTATAAATTCTGGCTGAAAACTAGCTGCCACCATTGGTCGTCCCTCTGTACCAAAATCGTAATCTGGATTTAAACGAATATGGGCATGCAGATTCGTGTAAGCGGCATCCAATCTGAAAAACACACGACCAATTTCCATTTTTGTTTTGCTGCGTTTCAAGTCTATTTTTAATTTTGCTGAAATCTGATTCCAAGAAAATTTGCGATTCTTACGCGGCAATAAGCCATCACCATCAAGTCGACTCACTTCTTTTAAATACGCATCAAACAACTTTAATGCTGATTTTTTTTCAATTTCAAATGCATTTGTCTTTGCAAAAGATGAAATACTTAAAAAAAACAAAATTACCAAAAAAATTTGTCGCATTATTTTAACCCTTAAATAAATTTTTCATTTCTAATTAATTTCATTTTTAACAGATAAGGCTATGGGCAGTCACTAAGGGATTTTTGATTGGCTTGTCACAACGAATTTTAACTGACTCAGTGCTTAATCTTTATGGCCATCTTAATAAGATTTTAAGGTAGAATTCCTTGTTTTTCTGTACGGAAGTATTACTTTTACCATCGCCTCTGAATTGGCAGGTCGGCCATTCGGATTGCCTGAGCTACCCTTAATAAAATCTCCTCGGTTATCGCGAGTTTGCAGATTTTAATTATCCTGTTTGCGCCTATTCATCAGGTGTCTCCTTATCATTATTGGCTTTTAGGATTAGCTCTTCTAGTGAGGTCTTTTTCTGTTCAATCAAGAACGCCTTCATTTCCATTTCAGGCGGGGGATTTTCTGTATTTCTGTAAACTTCCCAAAAATCCTGGTTTTCGTCTGAGGTTATTGTCGACGCTTTAAAAGATCTTAACTCTATCGCGCAGTACGTAACACCTTTCATAAACGGTGATTCAAAAATTGAAATTACAATCGTAATAGGTCCCACGGCTGAAGCGGTAGCTGCAAAAGTAAAATCACTTTATTCGGATGTTGACCGTCGAACCGGTACAAGACCATTCAAATATGTTGATTCAACTGTTACTGAATCACAGGACTGGAAATTGACCAAAGAAAACTGGAAAAAGTTTCGATCCAACACTCCTAAGTCTTTAGTTTTTCTCAACTCACCGTTTATCGGGTAGCACGCGGACTATAACAGCTGACTGTTTTTCGTTCCGTATGTTGTTTAAAGTTTTATCCGCGATCATGCTGTACCGGGAATCAGTGCGACGAATATCTTCGAGCCGTGCCGTCAGTTCGGCCGAAAATTTACTAACGCTTCTTGCCCCGATGAGTCCCAGCAATCGGATGTAGCTATTTGGTGAACTGAGTTGATTTAATATCTCGGTCTCATTTTTTGAAACTATCACAGACGTCGAGCTTGCAACGGCATTTTTTTCAAAACAAGTGACAACAATCGATTGGTCAGTGGGTATAAGCGGGCAGAGTATCATCAGCTTATTAAATGCCAGATCTAAGTGCTCGGCTGAGGCTATTTTGGTGAAATTCATATAGTAAATCCACTGTGATGCAGTTTTAATTTTTTCAAAATCAGTATAACTCCAATCACTGCGGATTCCGATTAATTTTTGAAATGAAAAAGGTGCCGCCTGCTTTTTGTCATCAAAAAATTTAGAAACAAAAAGCAGAAGAACTATTCCAAGAAGACCACTGCCAATACATTTAAATCTTAATTTGCGGGATAGCGACTGCAAAATGTAACTGTTACTGAGGAAAAAAAGAGTTATTAAAATAGCTTCGAATAACGCATACCCTAGCGGTCGTGAATAGAGTAATAAGATAGTCGCACAGAACACCGGTATTGATAATAAGACTGTTTGCAAAAAAAATGACGCTAGATTTTTAAGTTGCCTTGCTGCTCCCAGCGGATCGACCTGTAAATGAATTGTTAATGTTAGTGCCAGTAATGTGATCCAAAAAAAATCTACAGATACAAAATTAAATAGACTTTGCGCATCTCCATTGCCGCCTAAAAATTGAAAAGATATTAAGAAGCACGCTGTGCTAAAGGCAAAATTAAAAAATTGAGCGCTAACCGCGAAGAGCCAAAAGTCCCGGATGTTTTTGCAGTGCCTCCTTAGAAATGAAGGCAATCCCGAATGGTTGGTATAAATATAACTGAAACTTGCAACAGACAAGATCGGAATCGCAGGGTGGCCAAGTAGTGAATCCGCAGGGGATAATTTTTTAATAATAAATTCAAATGTGAAAATACACACCCACAAAAAAGCTGTAGTCGTGGCATGCTTTTGACAAATTTTAAAAAAGAAATTAATCACGGTATACCCCAGAGGCTGTGAAATACACTTGAACATCGGCAACGGTGATTTCTCTGGAATCAGTCTCGACCCCGGCGGGTACTATGCCATTTTCTTTTAAGAACATATAAGTCCACGTGTTATCTGAATTACGTCCGATCGGCTGGGCAGCTAACTGAGCTGTCAATAAAGAAGCCTTTTCCCGCAACACACGCACTTTGCAAAAATGCTGATGCAACAATTGGCTTTTACACGAGAATACCACCTTGCCTTTTTCTAGAAAAATAACGTCCGTTGCAAAGCCTTGCATTTCGCTGGCAATATTTGTGCTCATGACGACAAGGCAGCCCCTAGAAACTTCTTCGTGCAAAAACTGCATGAGCACCCACCGCGAGCTTGAATCCAAAACGGCAGTTATTTCATCAATGAGATAAATGTTTGGGCGCTTGGGTGCTTGCAAGCAAAATAGGGCTTTCATTTTCTGTCCACGTGATAGTCCACGAAATGATTTTTCCGTATCGATTTCAAAGTGTTGGCACAGTCGTAGAAAAAGCGAATCATCAAAAAAGTGAAACATTTTTTTATATATTTTTACCCAGCAAGAGAGTTTCTTTTGAAATGGAAGATAGTGGTCTTCGGATATGAAAACTAGCTCAGGATTTAATTCAGTGATCGGAGATGCCAAAGATTTTCCTGCATAGAGTATTTCACCGGAATCAAAAACGTCTTGCTGAGCTAACAGACGCAGCAACGTGGATTTTCCGCTGCCGTTTTTTCCCATCAGAGCGACAAATTGTCCTGCGCCAATATTAAGCCCAGACCAAACGTAGCTTACCAGTAGGTAATAATGACTCTTCCGGCGCCGCCATTACCTGAACCTGCTACGGCGCGCGCACCACCAGCTCCAACTGTAATTGTCAGTGTCAGTCCGACTAGGGATGTATCCGTGTATAATTTCACTGAGTAGCCGCCGGCACCGCCGCCACCGCCGGCGCGTTTTCCACCAGTACCATTTTCGCCGGCACCGCCGCCGCCAGGGGCTAGGCCATTAACGCCTTTTGATCCTGCTTGCGATCCCGCTTTTCCACCCTTAAATGCTGCGCCACCATTACCACCAATTTGGGTACCTGAGGTTCCGCCCTGACCAGTGACGCCGTTACCTCCAGTGACATTGCTGTCACCGCCCATAGCTGTTCCACCGAGCCCACCGACTCCAGGTATCGTATCGTTTCCACCCCGACCGAAGGCACCAGCATTGGCGGTCAAAGTTACTGGAATCGTCGTTGGAATTTGCACACTGGAGGCTGCGCCATCAGTTCCATTAGCTCCTTGTTGTGGAGTCGGATTGGGGTTACCAAGTTGTGATTGGCCGCCACCACCGCCGCCGCCCCAAACAGAAATTCGAATGGCAGTTGCATAGCTTGGAACTACATATGTTCCGTTCGCATTAAAAATAACAGTCGTCGGCCCCATGTTGTACCAGTTTGTTCCATCACACGATTGCAGTGATGAAACTGAATTTTCGTAGCGCATTTTTTTAAGATCTGCATTTGCACATGCTGCAAACTGCCGGCCTTTGGTATTGATAAGATTCACTCCGTTGCAGTATTCGAAGTAACCTGCAGCATTCCACAGTAACTTGCCGGCCTCTGGAGCTGTGCATGTTGTTGCTGTGGTTGTTGTTAGCAACGAGATCCAAGTTGTACCGTCGCAGTACTGCATATCAAGCTCAAAGATATCATCGTAATCCCAAATAACGGAACCGGCTGGTGATGTTGCCGACCCACAGGTTCTGCCACCGTACATCACCTGACTATTCACTGTCTGCGGTAAAATAAATAGCGCTAAGGCATATAAGACAAAGAAAAATTTCCGAATCATTTTCTGCTCTCTAGATGTTCCATAATTTTTTGTAATTTTGAGTTCATGTCTTGATTTTGTGTTTCCAGTTTTTCTAAGCGCGAACGAAGATCTGAATTTTCTTTCGTTAAATCTTTTTCCTTACGGTTAAGCTCTTTCACTGATGTAATCAATGGAGCTATTAGCGAAACATATTTTACCGAAAGTGTGCCGTCTTCGTTTTCAACCACAAATTCAGGATAAACCTCACGGAGCTCTTGTGCAATAATACCTTCGTCGTATTTTCCGCTGTATTTCCAATTAAATGAAACAGGGCGAACTCGGCATAGCTTTTCTAATGTCTCCTCGGGGTTTAACGAAGAAATGTTTCTTTTAGCCCGAGCATCCGATGTTAAAACTAGATCAACAGCTCGGAGTGTGCCTGTTGTGCCGTTACCAATTTGCACAATTCCATTACCACTAATAACACTCAGTGCAGTGCCTGTGATGTTACCACCGATAAACATGCTTCCGCCAACTCCCAGGCCACCAGTAATAACGGCAGCACCAGTTGTTGTTGAAGTTGATGCTGTGTTGTTTGTAAGATTTAGAACTCCTGTGATCGTGTCGCCAGCTTTATTAACCTTCGCATTTACGTTCGCAGTGATTGTATCTAACTGAGTTTGAATATTTGAAGACACAGTATTTAAGTAAGAAAATTCAGTGTTATCAATTAGACCGCTACCAAGTTTTAATGCACTAATGTTTGCACCAGCAGCAACTTTAGTATCGGTAATTGCGCTAGCAGCAATTTTGGTATCAGTAATTGCACCAGCGGCAACTTTGGTATCAGTAATTGCTCCAACAGAAATTGTTAAAACGCCTGTATTTGAAAGTGTTGCATCACCAGAAAGTGCAACTGCAGTGGCTGTGTTCCCTGCGCTTCCAACAAAAATATTTCCGCTGTTCAGAGCATTAGTCAATGCAGGAACCCAAGATAATACACCACCAGCTCCGCTGGTTGCTAGGACTTCATTCGAATTTCCAGACGTAGCTGGTAAAGTTAAACTGTAATCAGCAGCTAAAGTAGCTGGTGATCTAAGTGTCACAGCATTTGTACCGTTTATAGTTTGCTCGCGAAATAGAACAGATGACTGGTTATCCATCGTTAAGCTGCCAGTCATCG
>JAYUTU010000045.1:0-7340 GCA_043754975.1 Bdellovibrionales bacterium
AGTTGCGTGCGATGTGCCGCGCTCACTGAAAGCGCCGATTTGCATCCAGTTCAGCGCCCGCTCAAGCCGGCGCTGCGACTCTTGGCCTCGCGGGTAGTCAAGCAAGCATTTCATGTGTGGACGTGTGGCGGGTGCGGCGGAGGGTGGCCTGGCTGTCCTGTCATGGTGTGTGACGCTGTGATGCGGCAGTTCTCGATGGTTCGCATCGGCACCACTGCCAATCAGCGAAAACTTTTCTATCAGCTCCAAAAACAAAAACTAGAGCTTGAAAAAATGATGTCACCAGAAAATATAGCGCTACTGTCACACAAACTTGGAATTCCCGAAGACGAAATTAGCGAAATGGCAAAACGCCTCTCATCACGAGATGTCAGCCTGGATAAGCCCGTGAATTCCTCTGATAACGAAAGTGCAACGCCGCTTTCCAATTTACTAACCCGAGAAGATGGCAGCTTGCCGCTTGATGAACAGCTAGCGCTTGATGAACAGATATCCTTATTGATGCGAGCTGTGGATTCAGTTCGATCTCAGCTTTCCGACAAAGAAATAATCCTGTTGGAGGAACGCATCTTGAGCGATGAACCCCTGACTCTTCAAGAGATTGGCGACAAATATAAAATTTCTCGTGAAGCCATCAGACAAACTGAAGTTCGTTTGCTGAAGAAAATAAAATCCGCAATGACTGCAGAATAAGACTGAGTAAAATTGATATCGAGTTCGAGTAAATTAAATCGCTTCGAGTTCGCCAGCATTCAACATGACAGCTAGCTTTGCTCTTAAACGCGTTACTGCCTGCGCATGCAATTGGGAAACTCGAGATTCTGTGACACGCAAAACCTGTCCGATTTCTTTTAGGTTCAGATCTTCAAAATAATAAAGTGACAGCACTAACCGCTGGCGCTCGGGCAATTCTTCAATGGCCTTCGCCACGACATCTTTGATTACTTTTACATTTAACTGATTGAATGGGTTTCCGGATTTAGAACCCTCAAGCAAATTAGAAATAGATTTTTTGTCTGAATCGCTAAATGTCGGCTGATCATCAATGGACAACAAACTGACTGGGCGAACTTGATTTACTAATCCGTGAAACTCTTCCATCGGCATATTAAGTTTTGCTGAAATTTCTTCGTCAGTCGGAGCGCGACCTAAATCCAGTTCAAGTTGTGCAATACAACGATCTAAGGCCTTTGATTTGTCACGAACAGATCTCGGGACCCAATCTTGAGATCGCAACTCATCTAAAATGGAACCTCTGATGCGGAACTCCGCATAGGTTTTAAATTTATTGTCTCGTGATGGATCCCATTTATCAATAGCATCCATCAACCCAATAGATCCTGCAGAAATCAGATCATCTAATTCAATATTTGGAGGCAGCCGCACTGCAATTTTTTGTGCAACGAATTTTATCAAGGGTGCATACTCGCGAATCAGATCTTCTTTTTGCGCCCGCTTGATATTTTTTTTGGGCTCGTCTTTATATTTTTTTAGAAGACTAACTTTCTTCATTCGCTGTACCCCTCGACATAATAAATTCTACCTGATTCAACACAGAACACATAATCAATATTTCTAAGCATGACCTGAGACTGGTCTGAAGAGCATGTCTAGACCTTTGACATTTGCAGCTCCTCGAGGAGTGGTTTTGTTTTGAGACTCAATTTCGATACAAATAGCTTTAATAGCTTGAGTTGAAATTGATCTCGGGTCCTGCCTTAAAATGAGACGCTGATGCTGATTTGAAATTTTCATATTCACATCGTAAGGAATGCTCCCTTTGTACTGTATACGCACTGTCAAAAATTGTTGGACAACGTCTGCAAAACGTAAAAACAACTGCGCCCCGCTGGCTTCGTCTTTTACTTGATTGCAAATAATAGAAAATTTTTGTGATTTGTATTTCTGCTGCAGCACCTTTATGAGTGCATAAGAATCTGCAAGGCTTGAGGGATCTGGAGTTAATATAACGTGGCATTCATCGGCTATGGAATTCAAATGTAGAACATGATCATGTAGCCCCGGTGACGTATCAATAATTAAGTAATCATAAATGAAATTTACAGATTCTAATCCTGTAATGATTTCCCGTCGCTGAAATGAATTCAAATGAATCAAATCATATATTCCAGTGCCGCCAGCTAACAGATCGATGTTGTGCGCTACCGAAGTAACACAACTTATCAAATTTTGACCTGCTAAAACGTCAGTAATGTTCTTTTTCGGATGCACACCAAAAAAAATATCGACATTAGCCATCCCCAGGTCGCCATCTAGAATTAGAACTTTCTTGCCAAGCTGTGCAAGACCAACCGCTACGTTACTGGTTAGAGACGTTTTTCCAACGCCCCCTTTGCCTGAAGTAAAACTAAGTATTTTCATTTAAGTTCCTGTATTTGCAACAAGGTTTGAGTGACTATCTTTTTGCGGATTTTTTGAGATTTCTAATATGAGGTCGACGACTCGCTCAGCGGTTGCGCGTTCGAAATCTTCGGGAACCAGTGGCCCAATTCCGAAAGCAAATAACTTTGTTTTAATTTTACGAACAAAATTATAAATGTTTCCGTGCACTGCAGATTTATCAAGGTCAGTGAAGATCACATCATCGAAACCAAATTTTTCAAAGCGAGTTGCTATGTCAAAAAGATCGCTGTCTTTTGTTAAACACGACATAACTAAATGAGTTCGCAATGAATTGTACACTGGTGGCGACATCCGTTTTAGGTAATTGAACTCTTCGGCGCTGCGCATGTTTAATCCCGCAAAATCGACAAGGATGTGATCTATCTGGTCCAGATGAGGGATAATATGTGACCAGTCCTGCTGCGACCGAAGCAATAAAAACGGCACGTTTAAAATCTGACAAAAAATCTTCATTTGTTCCGACGCTCCCACTTTTTGATTATCGGCAGAAATGATAGCGACGCGCTTGCGCTGATTTAAAATTAAGTCACTCGCAAGCTTCACGAGCGACGTTGTTTTTCCTGATCCTGAGGATCCAATGAACAAATGAAATTGTTCCGATGAATCTTGGACTACCGGAGTTGTATCTAGGATATATTTTCCGATCCAGTTTTCGATCAAATTTCTGTTTTCACTGTGTTTCAGATCAATCTGCTTTTGTGCTTGAGTGACGATATCAGCAGCTATTTCTGGTAACAATCCTCGTTGAAGTAATTTTTTGTAATGCAGAGCAAACTCATAATGCACACCCGCTTCAGCACCTGGGTGACTGTGCAGAAAATTTTGTGGCACTGGTTTAAATTGATGCACTAAAGATTTTAATCCTTCAATTTCGGATTTCAATTGGGTTACTTCCATGTCATTCCACTTTTTTTGTGCATACTGAGTGACTGGTGTTGCAGCATTCAACTGCACTTGCGTGGAATAATTTGTCGATGCGTTTTCATTGTCGATATCAATATAGCGTTTTTCTGCATTCCGATGATTTAGTTTTGGCACATCTGGAATCATTTTTTTAGGTGGGGACATGACTTGAAGATTTAGCCTGGCAACGTGGCTTTCAATTAATTTTTGAGTGACTTCCTTTTGACTTTTCGCACTTGATTTCAAAAATTTTTCACGGGTTGCGTCTGGCATTTTGGATTCAGCAAAACGCTTTTTTTGCATATTGGATTCCGAATAGGCTGCTGTTATTTCTATGCTTTTATCGCCACCCAAACCAAATCCCTTGGTAATTTCTTTAGCCGACAAGATAATGGCATCAGGTCCCAGTTGGGTTTTGACCATTTCTAAGGCCTCTTTCATTGTGCGTGCTTCAAATTTCTTAACTTGCATACGACCCTACTCCTTTTAAGCCACGCCGACTGTTGCTACGGATTGAACACGTGCATCAGCAGAGATTTCATTGTGTGATAGAACTATTAGCTGCGGTATAAATCTAGATACCAATTTAAATATGTGTCGCCGAACCGTAGGGCTTGTTAGCAAAATAGGTTGGCCTGCAATTTCTGGATGAGTTTCAATTTTGCTAGCAATGCTTGAAATCATTTTTGAAGCTGACTGCGGATCCATAACTAATTGCACGCCTTGCTCGGTCTGCAATAGTGAATTGGAAACTAGCTCTTCCAGTTTAGAATCAAAGGTCATCACACTGACAGCACCATCATCACCAGAATATTTCGCTGTGATAGATCTAGATAATTGCTTACGTACTGACTCCGTGAGCAGATCTAAATCTTTGGTTCTGGCAGCTTCGTCTGCTAACGTTTCAAAAATAGTTAATAGGTCTCGTACAGAGATTTGTTCTTTAAGTAAATTTTGTAACACGCGTACAACTCCACCCAAAGTAAGCGCATCAGGTATAAGATCCTCGATAACTTTTGGATGAGTTTTCTTTAAATTATCAATTAACTGAGATACTTCCTGACGGCCCAGCAATTCGTGCGCGTGAGTTCTAACCATCTCTGTAATATGTGTTGCCATAACAGTTGGTAAATCAACAACAGTGTATCCCGCAATTTCAGCCTCTTCGCGTTTTGAGGGATGAATCCAAACTGCATCCAGTCCAAACGCAGGTTCTTTCGTTGGAACCCCTTCGATTTTTTTGCGCACATCGCCTGGATCCATTGCCATAAGACTATCGGATTTTAGAATTCCTCCGCCAATGCGACTGCCTTTCATCATGAATCGGTATTCACCTGGCGCTAAAGTTAAATTATCTCGAATATGAACACTGGGCACAACGATTCCCATATCGAGTGCGAATTGCTTACGTAGCGAAGCAATTCGTTCTAGAAGATCACCAGATTTGCTGGAGTCAACGACGCTAATTAATCCATAACCTACTTCAAGCTCTACCATATCAAGCGGAAGCATGCTTTCGACATTTTCTTTTTTCGGCGCAGCTAATTCAACTGCTGCCTTTCGTTTTTCCTCGGTCGCTGTTTCGTTACGATATTGATCGATCGTCCAAGCAATCCCACCCATAATAATTGCCATCGTAAAAAATGGAGTTCCTGGCAATCCCGGAACAATGGCAAGTGCCGTAAGTACAGCACCACAAATATAAATAGCTTTTGGATTCATCAATAGCTGACTTGTTAATTCTGTCCCCATGCTGGCGTCGGTACTACTACGAGTTACGATCATACCAGCTGCAGTTGAAATAATCAGAGCGGGAATTTGTGCCAATAACCCATCACCAATCGTCAGCATGGTGTAATATTTTGCTGCTGTTCCCACATCAAGATTTTTTTGCATAACCCCAATAAGTAAACCGCCAATAATGTTAACCACGGTTATAATAATCCCGGCAACAGCATCACCACGAACGAACTTACTCGCACCATCCATAGATCCGTAAAAAATCAGCTTCTTGTTCAATATCTTTACGGCGACGCTTGGCCTCTTGCTCGTTGATGATGCCTGCGTTTAGCTCGGCATCGATTGCCATCTGTTTTCCTGGCATTGCATCCAAAGTAAACCGAGCTGCAACTTCTGCGACTCGTCCAGAACCCTTGGTGATAACTACGAAATTAATGACAACTAGAATAACGAAGACAATAAATCCAATAACATAATTATCGCCGACCACGAAGTTACCAAAAGATTGAATGACCCCACCTGCTGCTTGGGGACCCTCATGACCATGAGTCAAAATTAATCTGGTCGTTGCAACATTTAGTGCTAATCGAAAAAGTGTCGTTAACAGAAGTAATGACGGAAAAGATGAAAAGTCTAACGTTCGTTTAATATAAATAGCAGTTAATAAAATAAGTAAACTCAGCGCTAATGAAAACGTCAGGGCAATGTCTAGCATGATTGGTGGCAGTGGAATAATCATGACACTGATGATTGCCAATAATCCTAAGGCAATGAACAGATCGGTATTCTTAGTTAATTTTTCAAACCGCTTTAGAAACTGAAACACTTGATCCATTATAATCCTCGCTCTGCTGGCTTACGTCTTTTGCGGCGTAAGCGAAATACGTAAGAAAGCACTTCTGCGACTGCGACAAAAAGCTCTCTTGGGATAACTTGTCCGATTTTCATTGTTTTAAAAATAGTTCGCGCCAGTGGCTTGTTCTCGATAACGGGAATATTATTCTCCCGGGCAATTTGCTTTATTTTTTCAGCCATGTGATCCATTCCTTTAGCAATAAGTTGTGGAGCAGGTAATTTATCTGAGTACTTTAAAACTACAGCAATATGAGTCGGATTCGTAATGACCACATCCGCTTTGGGAATTTCACTCATCATTTTACGAGTTGCGATTTCGCGTTGCATTTTGCGTATGCGGGCTTTGATCAGCGGATCTCCATCCCGGGATTTCATTTCTTGCTTTACTTCTTCTTTTGTCATCATCATTTCACGTTCGAGCTGCCACCGCTGAAAGAAGTAGTCAGCCAAAGCTAGAGCCAACATAAAAAAACCGGTCCCCATCAGAAGCTTAAATAAAATTTCACCCAAATAGGTCAGCAATTGCGATATAGAATAACCCGCCAGGTAAGGAATTTTTTCAACTTCAGAATTCAGTAGCAAATACATGACAAAACCTATTGCCGACATCTTTAAAACCGATTTAAAAAGCTCTGCCACTCCACGCATAGAAAATATGCGTCCTAAACTATTCAGAGGATTTAACTTTTCGATATTTGGGCTGAGCGCGTCTTCAATCTGCAAAAAACCTGTTTGTACTACGTGAGACCCCACGCCAATGACCAATGCCACAATAAACACTGGCCCGGTAAGAACCACTAACTTAAGACCAAGAAATGAAAAAATATCGTTCAGTTTTCCGTCACGGAATAACTGAATTAAATCCCCGCCCATAGTTCTATTAAAAATTTCGAAAATATTTTGTAAGAAGAAGCGGCCTGAAACATAGATTAAACCGGCTCCGACCAAAAAGAAAACTGCAGAGCCAAGCTCACGGGTCATTGCAACTTGTCCTCGCTTGCGAAATTCTTCGCGGCGCTGATCCGTTGCCTGTTCTGTTTTGTCACCCTGATCTTCAGCCACTTTCAGTTCCTTCCTAGAACTTTAAAGCTTTAAATAGTCTTCATGAACTTGAAAAACTCAACTGTCGTATAATCCAAAAGGCCTGACATTTGAATAACCAGTAAAGGTAAACTTATAAAAATAATTCCAAAACCTAAAAGTGTTGCGACTGAGGCCGAAGTGACTAGTACATTGATCTGTGGGACTGCACGACTTAACAGTGCAATTCCTACTTGGATAATCACCATAGAAATCAGAACCGGAGCCGAAATTTTAATTCCTAGCACAAAAAATTCCTGTGTTCTAATAGCGACTTCAGCGAATGACTGAACATTAAACTGCATCATAGCTAAACCAGAAACTGAAAAACTTTGCAC
>JAYUTU010000046.1:0-3274 GCA_043754975.1 Bdellovibrionales bacterium
AATGAAACTGTGACTATTAATTTAGGAAAGCTGCAAAAAGGTGAAGTGAAGTTCAATTGCGCGATGAACATGATTAAGGGCTCATTCATTGTAAAATAGATGGCTGGCTGAACCTTTGAGGTCGCAGTTTATTTATTCCGAGTTCCAATTTCTAAATAGAACCAACCGGCTGATGATTCAAACGGTATCAGAATCGCAGGCATCGCTGCCATAAGCTTAACATCAATATTTTTTCCGCGAATCACTGAAGGCAAGGCCTTTTCTAGCGTGTGGCCTTGTTCATTCAAAACTTTTTTAGAGTGGCCAAAGACGACATTGACCAATTCCCCTGCCCCTTCTTCAAGTTCAGAATTAATTTCTGTCTGCTGTTCCCCTAACATATTAGACATTGCAGCTAAAAAAGTTTTCTCAGGAAAACAAAGGGCCACCGAGCCCGTGAAGGCTGTGCTAGTAATACCGATTAATCCTGCAATGTCGATAACCATGCGAGGATCTAATTTTTCTTTGACAGTGGGCTTTTGCGGTGTGCAGTCCAAGTAACACTGCACTTTCATGATCGCAATTGTTCCCTGAATAAACGGGTTGATAAAATTAACATCGAAAATATTAGCCACCGGTGGAATTCCAGGCAGGGGTTCTTTGATAACCTCTTGCATCGAATGAACTGGTTTCAAAAGGCTAGACAAACCCATGTCGCGCACGAATGTTTCAAGCGCTGAATCCGGATTTAACAAAAAGAATGCTTTTCTATTTTTTCGAAGTCCTACACAAATAGGGCTTAAAGTTCGAAATGCAGCTGTATCTATCGTGTATTGCCCTAGAAAATCGATCACCATTTTTTGCAAATCTGGCCAAGTTGCGACCTCAGCAGAAATTTCTTCAGTCATTTTCTTCGCAAGATCTGTCGTTAAATCGGCATCCAAAGTAAAAATAAGAATTTTACCCTGAATTTCTTTTTTAAAACCCATTTTTAACCCATTACCTTTTTGTAAGTTTGCTCGATTTTAGTTTTAATAACATCTGCTGAAAACGGCTTAATAATGTAATTTGAAACTCCGTGGGGGTTACACTGGTCTTTTAGCCATTTGTAGCCAGCATTCGCTAGCACAGCTTTAATTATTGTAATTTATTTTAGGATTTAAATTTGGCGAGATGGCTATCTACAAGTACACATTGATCATGAGCCACCAAAAATCTGTAGGCTCTTGATTATAAGCTTTTTCTTTTCCTAAGTAGCTTAGAAATTCAAGATGCGGATAAGGGAACCACTGCAGGCCAGGGCCGTAACTATCGAACTTCGAAGTTTCAGCAGTCGTGTCTAAAAAACTTCGATCAAATTGACCAAATAAAACAAGTCCTTTTGTCATTTCAAAATTGAGACGACTAAAAGTGGCGTAACCTTTTTGAGATAAACTAGTCACTTTAGATTTTTTTTCCTGATAGAAAATTTCTGAAGCTACGAACACGGTCTTTATGGGCGCCCAAATGACGTAAGGTCCGGTAACAAATCGGTCCTGCGTTGGGGTTGCACCTGAAAATACAGATAGGCCGATTTTAGATCTAGCGCCGACTGCAAAAGCTTGGTCGACGGCAAATGCTTTTTCATTTCTAGAGAAAGTCTCACTTGGAGTTTCATCGATTGCCGTAAATAAAGTAGTCGTTTTTTCGCCGACATAACTTGCCTCTAAATTATAACTTTCAGATCCTTGATCAAAATTTAGTCCCCGCCTGGTAGCGGTCACATGATCTGGACCATTCAATCCAAAACCAAACATAAACTTTCCCGCTCGTAACGCCCAGTTATCATTAAATCTATACAGCGCATAATGTCTTCGCGAGAAAATTTGATTTAAATCTTTAGATTGGCTGGGATCTTTCGCACGTACGCCAAATGATGTTACGATGGCGAATTTTTCCATATCAATTCCAGTTTCAAGATCGGCTTGCATTCCAATAAACTGGCCACGCTCTAATGCAGGCGTGTTGCGACGGGTTTGTACACCGCGAAGAAAAGCATTCCCTCGAAACCAAGGTGGATTTTTTTCTTCATTTTCATTATCTGTGAAGAAAAATCCTGCAGATTTATCCGAACCCCATGTACTCATCAGTTCCGCAGACATGGCACGTCCATACGGAGTAAGAACCCCGCCGCCAGAAGGCGACACATGGCAAGTCGTACAACTGATATACCCGTGCCTGATATTTTCTGGAAAAGCTAATAGCACACTTGGAAAAAAAAGGATCAAAAACAATTGAATCATTTTTTTAATTTAATTTCGGTTGTAATATCAACTACGTCGGCAACTTTTATACCAAGATAACTTGGAAGTTCAATTTTGTGAGCCGTAATATTTGTTTTTGTTTTCGCAATAATGGAAATGATTTTATCAGTCGCCTCAATATCTGCGGCGCCTTCAACTGGCGATTCAATGCCATGAATAGTCAAGAGCCCCTTAAATGGAACTCCTTTTTGGCTAACGATTTCTTTTAGAACATTTTTTACTAATTTAAGATCACTAATTTTCAAGATGGCATTGGGGAATTTATCCGTTTCAAGATACTTTTTTTTCATATGCTCATCACGCAGCGAAATGCCAGTAGTCACTGAATCCAGAGGAACAATAAACTCGCCACTTACGTTTTCGTCATTGATCTGTACCTGACCCTTTAGTTTTCCTTCAGTTCCAGTAATTTTTAACATGCTTGGTCTGCCGATTGCTCGGAATTCAACTTTTGATTCCTCAGTGGCTAACTCAAAAATTTTACTGCCTTGAAGCCCGGGTCCTGCAGCCAAACACACTGAAGCGACTAGAGGACTGATAAAAAATAGCATTAACTTTTTCACACTATCACCATTTCCCAAAATTACTTAACGACAATAACACCCTCAGAAGGTTTTCCCGCGCCATGAAAGCCGCATGTAAACTTAAAAGTCCCTTTGTCTTTCGCGACAAACGTTTTTTTGGCAGCACTATTTCTGTCAGCCATAAGATCAAGTTCTAAAATTTTGGAATCCAATTTAAACATCTTATCAGTAGCTTGAAGAACTAGATCGGCAACTTGATCTTGATTCAAATTAATTTCAAGCGGCGTGCAGGTGCCATCGCCTTGACCTTCGATACGAATTTCTGAATCTGCAATCCGTACTAGATCTATAAGCGCTTCGTTTTTTATATCAACCGCTAGATCAAAAGCCGTTTTGCCTGAATTGTTTTTCAACTTTCTGTCAGGATTTCCTTCTAAGATTTGTTCTGTGATCCAGCCATCTTTGCTT
>JAYUTU010000047.1:0-16422 GCA_043754975.1 Bdellovibrionales bacterium
TGATCTGCTTCGCCGTGTGAAATTAAAACTGTCGAGCCTTTGCGACCGATTGCGAGCTCGGACCAGCTGGGTTCACTTAACAGTGTGCCCGATAAACAAATTAATCCTGCTGGAGTTTCTGGGGCTTTTAGAAAGACCTCAGTCGCCAGCATAGCTCCTTGAGAAAAACCACCTAAGATTAAATCTTTCCATGCAAACTTCATGGAGCTGATCATTTTCATCACCGTGTTCACGGCTTGATCAAGACCCGGAGGTCTTTGCTGACTCCAATCTAAATCTGCAGAGATATCGGCCATTCGAATGGTCCACCAAGCGCGTCCCGAATAGCCTGGGCCGATGGGAACTGTTAAGGGGCCATTCGGAAAAAGCCAATTGCAGTGCTGGCTATGCCGATCAGTGGCCTTATCACTGAAGTTAAATGAATCTGTTAATCCTGAAAGATCTGCCGCATCCGCACCGTAGCCGTGAAACATGATGATCCACTTTCCGTCAGGGTTTTGAGAAACTTCGATTGCTTGTAGAGGGCCGCAAGAACGTAATTGGTTAGCCATATTTTCTTAGTTTATAGTTGTTAGTTTTAAAATCAAATACTAGTCTTATTTCCAATGAAACTGCAGCAGTTATTTTCATTTTTTAATGCCAACTTAAACGTGGCTGAAATCGACCAGCAGCCCTTATTTGATACTGAAGTAGGCGGAATTTTTTTTGATGCTCGGCAAAGTATAGTAAATGGAGTGTTTGTTGCCATTAAAGGCGAAAAAAGCGATGGGCACCAGTATCTGGTACAAGCAGTTGCCAGCGGAGCGATCGCAATTGTTGTAGAAAAGGGAAGCAAGGTGCCCGCTGATTTTCGCGGAGCTTTGCTTGAAGTCGAAGACACACGAAAGGCTTTGGATCAACTGGCAGCAATTTATTATGATTTCCCATCTAGCAAATTATTTTGTTTTGGGGTTACCGGTACGAATGGCAAAACGTCGATCACATATTTTTTAGAGCATATTTTAAATGCCAATCGAAAAACAACTGGTGTCATGGGTACAGTAAATCATCGTGTGCGTGGACGCGTTTGGGCCTCTGAGCTAACAACTCCAGATCCATTGACGCTGCAGCGACGATTAAATGAATTCATCGCGGAAGGTGCTGCCTGTGCCGCCTTGGAGGTTTCATCCCATGCATTAGCACAAAAGCGTGCTGACAGTGTGCAATTTAATACCGTGATTTTTACAAATTTAACGTTAGATCATTTAGACTATCACAATACTATGGACGCCTATTTTGCTGCGAAACAAAAACTTTTCACCGATCTGCTCTGGAGTTCTTTGAAACGTCCGCTTTTCGCGGTGATCAATACTGATGATAGTTACGGTCGTAAAATGCAAATCGCTGACGATGCAGTTATTTGGACCTACGGACGAAAGGAATCGGATTTTCAATTTAAGATCTTAAAAATGAGTTACAGCCAAACCGAATTCGAATTAAAAACTCCGATGGAGGCACTCGTCATGACGGTCCCTTTCGCTGGAGTTCATATGATTTACAACTGTGTTGCTAGCTGTGTTGCTGCTTTGACTGCTGGAATTTCTTTGGATCAGTCGGCGCGAGCACTTAAGGATTTCGAAGGCGTTCCAGGGCGCCTAGAAAAAGTAAATTCAGTTTCTGCAAAAACAGTTTTTGTTGATTATGCTCATACTCCAGATGCTTTAGAAAATGTTTTAAAGTCGTTAGCAGAAATCAGGCTGCAAATGCGGCTAAAAAATAAAATCATCGTGGTTTTCGGCTGTGGTGGCGATCGGGATAAATCAAAACGGCCGCAAATGGCAAAAGTAGCTACAGCTTTGGCTGATTTTGTTTTTGTAACCTCTGATAATCCAAGAACAGAATCACCGGCCGCAATTATTGACGATGTTGTGGCAGGAATACCTACCGGCTTTACGGATTATAGTGTTGATTCTGATCGCGAAAAATCGATAGCGGCTGCGATACGAGTAGCAACTGAAAATGATGTGGTACTGATCGCTGGTAAGGGCCACGAGGACTATCAAATTATCGGTACAGAAAAAATTTATTTTAGTGATGTGGTTATTGCGCAAAAATATTTAAAGGACTCATTATGAAGTGGCAGTTAGACGACATTGTCAAATGGACCCAGGGTGAATTAGTAGCGACGAATTCAATTGTGAGCTTTCAGTCTATTGGCACCGACACACGATTAGATTTAACTGGAAAAGTTTTTATCGCTCTAAAAGGTGATAGTTATGATGCTCATGATTATTTAGACCAAGCTGTTAAAATGGGTGCCGCGGCTTTAATTGTTGACCGCTTGAGGCCAGAATTTGAAAAATTAAAATCGCAAGTGAATATAATTCTTGTAAAAGACACTTTGGCAGCCCTTCAGCAGTTTGCACAAAACTACAGAAAAACATTAAAGGCGCAAATCATTGGGATCACTGGCTCAAACGGAAAGACCACGACCAAAGAGTTCGCCGCACAAATTTTATCAGGATGGAAGAAAACTCATTGTAGCCGTGGTAGTTTTAATAATCATTGGGGTGTACCAATGACTTTATTAGAAATAGACTCAGATACAGAATTTGCAGTTATCGAAATGGGAATGAATCATGCTGGTGAAATCGAAAGACTCGTTCAAATTGCAGATCCCGATATTGTTGTGTGCACGATGGTTGGCACGGCCCACTTAGGACATATGGGTTCGCAGGCTCATATAGCAAAAGCTAAAAGTGAAATTTACATGACGTCACGCGAACAAACAATCCGCATCTTTAATCAAGATCAGGATTGGACTTTTGATATGATGTATCCCGTTTCCAAAAAATTTCCGGCTTCACGGATGTTATCCTTTTCAGAAAAAAATGATAAAGCCGATGTTTTTATGAAAATCGAAGAACTTTCAATGAGAAATATGAAAATTTCCGGATCTATTGCAGGCCAATCAGGCACAGCAACAGTGCCCATTTTTGGAAAACAGAATCTTACAAATTTAATGGCTGCAGCGACACTAGCGTATGTCTGTAAAGTTCCTATGGAGAAAATTTGGCAGGGGTTAGAAAATTGTAAGTCGTCGTGGGGCCGAAACCAGTTTGTGCAATCAAAAACAGGTGCAGAAATTTTATTTGATGGTTACAACGCAAATCCGGATAGCATGAGTGCTTTACTAGAAAATCTACCACTCTTAAAACTTAATGGAAAAAAAATTGGTGTCTTCGGTCAAATGAAAGAATTAGGAAATGAATCGGCAGCAGCGCATAAAAAATTAGGCCAGATGGCTGGTGAGTCTGCATTCAACGAAATTTACTTCGTCGGAGAAGATTTCAAATACTTTTCCGAAGGCTTAGCGCAAACGCGCCATGATGGCCCTGTTTATATTGCTTATGAATATTCCGCAGACCTCGGAGAAAAACTACTTAAAACTCTGAAGCCCGGGGACACAGTAGTTATCAAGGGGTCTCGAGGAGCACAAACCGAAAGCTTCGTTGAAGCTATCGAGCCTTTAAATTGGAGTAAGAAGTAAAATATTAATATAGATTCTAAACAAGATGCTCAATAAAGCCGATCAAGCCTCATCGAGTATTTCCCCGGTGCATAATTAGCAAGGCGCTGTTTGTAAAGATTTTGAAAATCTTTGTCTGCAGAAGCAGCTGCTGCAAATGGAAAAATAGCAATGCCTCCACGGGGAGTAAATTCACCGATGACTTCAATATATTTTGGTTTCATTAACTGAAACAGATCGTCGCAGATTGTTTGCACACAGTCTTCGTGGAAATCACCATGATTTCTAAAACCAAACAAATACATTTTCAATGATTTGCTTTCGACCATTTTTTTCCCGGCGATATAGTTAACAAATATTTTTGCAAAATCTGGTTGGCCCGTTTTTGGACACAAGGAAGTAAACTCTGTGCAAACCAAACTAGTCCAAGCAACTTGTGTAGGATTTTTATTATCGAAGGCCTCTAAGATTTGCGGAGAATAAGTAGACGGATATGTTGGAGTCTCTTCACCTAACGAAAAATTTTTAAGTTCAGCCTGGGTGCGGTTTTTATTTTTCTTCATAAGGGCTACGTGTACACCAGAGTCTAAGGAAAAAGCAACGGCGAGCTGTGCAGACGGGTTTGACGAGGGCTTCTAAAATTTGATATTTCTAAGTGATTTCAGTATCTTATGATAATTTACTTGAAATCAACACAGCGACTGTGCTAGAACTCTACAAATGGTTTATCAATGGCTTTATTCGCTGGCTGATCAGGTTTCAGCATTCAATGTTTTTCGTTACATAACAGTTCGAACTTTCATCTCCTTTTTCACAGGATTTTTTCTGTGTTTAATTTGGGGACCAAAGTTTATTCAGAAATTAAAGGAAAAACATTTCGGTCAGAGCATTCGTGACGACGGACCACAGTCACATCAGAAAAAGGCAGGCACGCCAACTATGGGAGGCTGGCTTATTCTTTTAAGCACGCTAGTGCCGCTAGTTTTATGGATCGATGTTACGAATCCACTTGTGGTAGGTGCTGTTCTGATCACTTGGGGCTTTGGAATGATTGGCTACTTGGACGATTACTTAAAAGTTTCAAAAAAGAATTCCAAAGGCCTATCCGGTAAATTGCGACTAGGCGGAGAGTTTTTTATTGCAGTTGCTGTTTTAGCAGTGCTGATTCAGTTTTATAATTTAAGCACCAGTGTGTCCGTACCATTCGTCAAGCAACTGGTCTTTGATTTCGGTATGTATTATTCATTATTTGGGGCTTTAGTCATCGTGGGTACTGCTAACGCAGTCAATTTAACAGATGGACTCGACGGATTAGCAATCGTTCCTGTGATTGTTGCGGCGACTACGTTGGGATTGTTTGCATACATTGTTGGACACTTATCGATTGCCACGTATTTGCAAATTCCCCATGTTTCTGGGGCCGGTGAATTGGCTCCGCTAACGGCGGCCATGGTTGCAGGTGGCTTAGGTTTTTTATGGTTTAACACATACCCAGCGCAAGTTTTCATGGGTGACGTTGGAAGCTTAAGCCTAGGTGGATTCCTGGGCGCCATGGCTGTGTTTACAAAAAATGAAATACTGATGGTATTTTTAGGCGGTATATTTGTAGTGGAAGCGCTTTCTGTGATCACCCAGGTTATTTCATTTAAATTGACTGGAAAACGAGTTTTTAAAATGGCTCCAATTCATCACCATTTTGAATTAGGTGGAATGACTGAAACTAAAATTATCGTGCGCTTTTGGATTATTTCCATATTGCTAGCGGTTCTGAGTCTTGCAACTTTAAAATTAAGATAATTTAAACCGCGTTAAAAAAGGATCAAATTGTATGTGGAAAGATGTCGCTGAACTAAAAGATAAAAAGATTTTAATCGTAGGCCTTGGTAAGACAGGAGTTTCGCTCGCCAAATTTTTAACGAAGCATGAGGCCCAGGTCACCGTGACCGACCACAAATCAAAGCCCGAGCTTTCAAACACGCTCGATCAGTTGGACGGCTTTACGAATATAAAATTTGAACTGGGATCCCACTCACCTAAGACATTTCTGTCGCAAGATTTAGTTATCTTATCACCCGGTGTGGCTCCGCACTTAAAGATTTTTGAATACGCACGCCAGCAGGGAATTAAAATCACTGGCGAATTTGAGTTCTCATCACAATTTATCAAAGAGCCCATTGTCGGTGTAACTGGCACCAATGGAAAAACTTTAGTGGCGCGAATTGCTGAGGCAATGCTACGGGAAAGTGGCATTGACGTTTGGGTTGGTGGATCCAATGAAAGTCCAATCACAAACTATTTGTTGCAGGACAAAAAAGCGAAAGTTGTTATTGCGGAAGTTTCTAGTTTTATGCTTGAGCATTGCAGCGAGTATTCACCAGCAAACATTGTATTCACGAACCTGGCAGAAAATCATTTGGATCGTTACCGCTCAATGGAAGAGTATGTAAATGCAAAACGCCGTATTTTTAAAAACACCAGCCAGGCTTCGACATCGATACTAAATGCCGATGACAATGCAGTTGTTGAATTAGCTCGAGATCCAGCAGTGCAGCGCGGACGCATATTTTACTTTTCTAGAAAGCCAGCCTTAGAGCCACAAATTATGAATATTGGTGGTGCCGTTAACGTTGGTGATGAGCTGCGTGTTCGTACCGGACCAGAAATTGAGACATTCTCAATTAAAAATATAAAAATGAAGGGCAAGCATTCGATTGAAAACGTGATGGCCGCTTTGCTGTTAGCGCGCGAGTACGGAGCTTCCCATGAGGCCGTGCAAAAAGTGATCGATACCTTTTTAGGACTGAAACATCGTTTAGAATATGTGCGTAAAGTGGGCGGCGTTTTATTTTACAACGATTCAAAGGCGACTAATGTGCATGCGGTTATGCGCGCTTTAGATTGTTTTGATGAAAACGTTATTTTAATTGCAGGCGGTAAAGATACTAATTTAAATTACGAGCCGTTGCGAAACGTTGTGAAGCGAAAAGTAAAAACTTTGATCCTTGTTGGTGAGGCAAAAGAGCGTATCAATCGAGATTTGGGCGATTTTTCTGAAACCTACTTAATTGGAACTTTTGAAGAAGCTATTTTGATAGCTTACCAAAAGTCTAGGATTGCGGATATCGTGCTGATGTCCCCGGGCTGTTCAAGCTTTGATATGTTTGACAGCTATGCCGAGAGAGGCGATTATTTCAAAGAGATCGTTAAAAAATTTAAATGATATTGAGGTCCTTTGAAGACCAAGTTTTTATCCTCTAGTTTGTTCTTATCAATTGTGGCCCTATTTGGAATAGGGCTCGTTCAAGTTTACAGCTCCAGTTATATATTTGCGACTGAATCCTACGGGGATGGCTTGTATTTTTTCAAACGCCAAATTCTGTTTACATTTCTAGCTGGATTTACACTTGTTGCAGCAACACAAATTCCATTTGAACTTTACCGAAAATGGAGCTGGGTGCTGTGGCCAACAGCTTTTATTTTAGTAGCTGCTACGTTTATTCCTGGAATCGGTGTTCGTGTTGGTGGAGCCATGCGGTGGCTGCAAATGCCATTTGGGCTTCGCTTCGAACCATCAGAACTTTTAAAAATTAGTTTTAGTTTTTTGTTCGCAAGTCTAGTTTGTAAACATCAAAATCATTTGCGAAAGGTTAAGTGGGGTTGGATTTTTTTGATGATCACAGTTCCCAGTGCTTTGCTATTGAAGCAACCTGACTTTGGTAGTTTCGTTATTATTTTGCTAGTCGCTGTCGCATTGCTATTTACTATTGGATTAAATTTAAAATGGCTTGTGGCATCTGCAGTTGCAGCACTTCCTGCATTGTACTTTGTTGTCTGGCATTCTCCGTATCGCCGAGCTCGTGTTCAAGCCTTCTTAGATCCATGGTCCGATCCTGCGCAAAAGGGATTTCAAGTTATTCAAAGCATGCTTTCGGTCCACTCAGGTGGTCTGACCGGTGAGGGCATCGGACAAAGCCAAGGTAAATTATTTTTTCTACCCGAAGCGCATACAGACTTCACGATGGCTATTTTCAGTGAGGAAATGGGCTTCTTGGGACTTGTGGCAATTTTAGGTCTGTATATTTTTGTCATATTTCGTGGTTTTCAAATCGCACTGAATTCTGCTGACCAATTTAAAAAGCTACTGGTGGTCGGACTTATTCTTACCTTTGCAGTTTCGGTATTTATCAATGTTGGTGTTGTTATGGGATTGCTGCCGACAAAAGGTTTAACAATGCCGTTTCTTAGTTACGGTGGAAGTTCATTATTAATCTTAAGTTTTTTATTTGGAACAATTTTGAATATTGAAATGCATGAAAACTGAAACGTGCATCATGATTGCAGGTGGCGGCACCGGGGGCCATATTTATCCAGCCATTGCAATTGGTCGTGCTTTGCAAGCGCTTTATCCCCCGCTTAAAATTCGCTTTGTTGGTACTGCTCATGGTCTTGAACAAAAAATCATGGCTCAGGAAAAATTAGACTTAGATTTAATTCAAAGTGGTAAATTAAATTTTTCTGGCAATTCACTGCGGAAATTGAAAAGCTTAATCGCGATTCCTATAGGTTTCATTCAATCTATTTATTTGCTTCGAAAACATAGGCCAGCGTTTGTCTTGGGCGTCGGTGGATATGCTTCAGCACCTTTTTTATTGGCGGCTTCTTTTTTTGGAACAAAAACGGCACTTTGGGAGCCTAATGCTCACCCGGGATTGGCCAATCGGCTGTTAGCGCGGTTTGTTGCAAAATCCTATTTAGTCTTTGCAGACGCTGCGCCTTATCTAAAAACGAAAAAAAATTTAATCGTTGGAATGCCTCTGCGGGCAGAAATTGAACAAGCCAGGCAGCTACCAAAGGTAGCTCAAGAGATTTTTCAAATACTTTGTTTTGGTGGTAGCCAGGGTTCACTTTTTTTAAATCAACAAATATCAGATTTCATTTTGCAGTATCCAGAAATTCATTCGAAGATCCATTTAGTGCACCAAACAGGCACTGCAGATTTTCAAAAAATAAAAAATAAATACAAGGGGCTGTCTTGCGTAGAAGTGCATGAATTTATTTACGATATGCCAAAGTATTACCGCACAGCTGATGTGCAGTTTTGTCGCGGTGGTGCCAGCACCATTGCAGAGGCAGCTTGTTTTGGTATTGTACCAATTGTTGTTCCATTGCCTGCTGCTGATGATCATCAGCGGCGGAATGCAGAAGTTTTAGTAAAAACGAATTCTGGCTTTATGTTGTTGCAGGATAAGTTTCAGTTAGACGAACTCAAACAACTTTTATTTCATCTCATGACAGATACCAAAACCCGTGAAATGATGAGCCATAACTTGAAAAAACTGGCAGTAGAGAATGCGGCAGCAACTATTGCTTCTGATATTTACGAAGAGATGGGGCAATGAAACTAGAATCTGCAAAATTTCATTTCATAGGTATTGGTGGAATCGGTATGTGTGGCTTAGCCGAGCTACTGCACAATATCGGCGCTACAGTGACCGGATCCGACGCTGGCGAAAATGCAAATACCGAAAGGCTTAAATTATTAGGAGTTCAGGTCTTTAAAGGTCACCAGGCAAAACACGTTGGTGACGCTGATGTGGTTGTTTATTCCAGCGCAATTCCATTTTCAAATCCAGAAATTGTTGAAGCGCGTGCGAAATATATTCCACTAATACCCCGAGCTGAAGCTTTAGCCGAAATCATGCACTTAAAACGCGGCATTGCTATTGCGGGAACCCATGGAAAAACAACCACCACAAGTCTTATATCTTCAGTTTTTTTGGAAGCAGATTTAAATCCAACAATTGTCATTGGCGGGCGCTTTGAGCGAATCAAGTCGACTGCGCTATTGGGTTCTGGTGAGTGGTTAATTGCGGAAGCCGATGAAAGTGATGGAAGTTTCAACAAGCTGTCGCCAGAAATTGCTATCATTACAAATATAGACAGCGATCATATGGATCATTACAAAACCTTCGAAAATCTAAAACGCGCTTTTTATGAATTTGCGAATCGAATTCCATTTTATGGATTAATGATTGTTTGCGGCGATGATCCGGTTATTCGTGAAATATTTCAAAATTATCCTAAACGAATTTTATATTATGGATTTGGACCTCAGAATGACTATGTCATCGAAGGTGAAAAAGGTGTTTATCAGTTATTTAAAAAATCCGAAAGTTCTAAAAAACTTCTAGGAAATTTTAATTTAAATATCCCTGGCCGGCACAATGCTTTGAATGCTGCTGCCAGTATTGGTGCTGGGCTTGCCGCAGGAATTACGTTTGAGCAGTGTGCCCACGGACTTAAAAATTTTGAGGGGGTCGATAGGCGCTTTCATTATAAAGGGGAAGCCAGTCAAATAAAAGTTTACGATGACTATGGACATCACCCAACAGAAGTTCGCGCAGTCCTTCAGGCCTTTAAAGAAAAATATGAAAACAGACGTGTCATCGTGTATTTTCAGCCGCATCGATTTTCTCGAACGGAGCACTGTTGGGCCGAATACAAATCGTGTTTCGGCCAAGCGGATTACTTATTTTTGGCTGATATTTTTTCTGCAGGCGAGCAACCTATTCCTGGGATTAATTCAGAAAAATTATTGTCAGAGATTGCGGTATCTGCAAAAAAACATCTGGCAAAAGGTCAAAACAGTGCTGCTGAGATTCTCAAGGAACTGCAATCTGGAGATGTGTTTATCACTCTTGGTGCTGGTGACGGATGGAAATTAGGAATGGAAGTTCTTGAAAATCTTAGAAAACGTTAAATTAGCAGATTACACGTCGTGGCAGATTGGCGGTAGTGCAGATAACTTCTGCTTGCCATCAACGCCAGACGAACTGCACGAAGTTTTATTGCATGCGCAAAAGATGAAGTGGCCCATTACAGTTTTTAGTGGTGGATCAAATGTGCTTGTCTCTGATCAAGGTGTCCGAGGTTTAACTATTTGCTTGCGCCGATTCGCTGCAGTAACTACTGAAATTAAAATGGGGCGCCTGTACATTCAATGCTTATCTGGCACTGCTAAATCAGAATTATTAAAAATTTTTTTGAAAAATCAATTAGGCCCAGCCCTTTTTCTTGCGGGACTTCCGGGGGACGTGGGTGGCGGAGTTACTATGAATGCCGGAGTTGCAGAACAGTTCCAGCCGCGGGAGTTCTTGGACTTTGTTGACTGGATTGAAGTCATGAACTTTTCCGGAGTTATAAAAAGATTAGAAAAAAAAGATTTGAAAATTGCCTACCGACACTGTGACGGGTGGCAGCCAGGGATTATTACTCAGGTACAGATTAGTTGGCCAGTAGAGCCAGATAAAGATGTCATTGTGAAAGTGCGTGAGGCTAATAAAATTCGTCTTATGAAGCAGCCCATTGAAATGCCAAGCTGTGGTTCGGTTTTTAGAAATTCAGAGGGATTCAAGGCAGCACAGCTTATTGATCAATGTGGTTTAAAAGGATTTAAATTGGGTGATGCTCAAGTTTCATTAAAGCACGCGAATTTTATTGTAAATCTTGGTGCAGCAACAGCAACCGATACATGGAAGGTCATGGTTCATGTACAAAAAATTGTGCTCCAGGAAAAAAACGTTAGCCTGACAACAGAAGTGGTTCGGCTTGGGGACTGGGCTGCTTCTATTTAGCGGCAGACGACGTTTGCTGTTGTCTGGAAATCAATCGAATCCTGAATATCAACAGTAATAAAATCGTTTTTTAACTTAACAGAACCTGTTTTTGTTTCATCGCAGTGCACACGAAGTGCTTTTGCACCGAATCCAAAGATTCCAGTTTTTAAAATGACTGCAATTTCAGAGCGGTAATCGTTAGTTCCATCGCCCCAAACACCAATGCGAGCGGCTTTAGTGTTAATGCTGAATTTCGAATTTAATTTTACTGACTTTAAGGCTGCTGCATCTTTTGCAGTTGCAGCTTCGCACGAGTAGATTGAATTTGCATTGTGACGGTTGGCAGCTAACTGCATACATTGTTTTACGAACAGCGATTTGTCCATGCCTGCTTGGGCCGAAGCTGTGCCAAATAGAGACATACCAAGGGTAAGTGCTAATACCAAATTAAACGCGGAATTTTTCATAAAATCTCCTGTATACAAGGGAATTTGCTAGAATCATTCCAGTTCAGAGCGCCTATATTATTTAATACCGAAATTACCGTGGACTCGGCCATAAAACGGCATACAGTCACACATACAGTCACTGTCGATGTAACTGTCGATGTAACAAAAGACGTAATTAGCCTTAGGTCCAGGGTCAAAGAAAAAAGGAAGCAGTTGGTGATAGGCAGTTTTTTTTCGCATAGGCTTAAACAGATGGCGGCAAGCAAACGAAAAATAAATCTTATTCGCATCCTGGCAACATTTGTTTTATTGCCAGCGGTCGTTTTTTTATCGGTTTATTCTCTGGACCAACAGGGATTTTTCAAAATTGACGAGGTCGATTTAAAAATTTCTGTAAAGCCATCGCAAAAAGTTTTTGTAAAGCCCTACATGGAATCTGTTCATGAAAAAATGAACCTATTTAAAGGCCAGTCTTTGTGGAAATTTTCATTAAAAAATATTTCAGAAATATTACGGAGTGAAAGTTGGATCGAGGATTTTAGAATTTCTAGAGCCTGGCCATCGACCCTTGAAATAGAAATTGTACCTCATGAGATTGCTTATTTAATTCATTCTAAAGGCAAGTCTACGAATGCAAGCACAACCGAATTTTATCCAGTCACAGTGACTGCTTCAGTCCTTAAAAAAGTGGACTCTAGACAAACTCCGGCTGTTGTTGTCGTCCACGGGGATTTCTTTTTAAAAAATAAAAAATTGCGTGAAGGTGTTGTTTCAATTCTAAAATCACTTCCAGAAACTGGCAAATTGCAGACAGCAAGTATCTCGGAAGTGGGTTACGACAAAGAAGATGGATACTGGGTGAGCTTGATTCAATCGGATGTAAAAATAAAATACGGCGAGGATCAGTTTGAAATAAAATCATCACGCGTATCACAAGTGATGGACTACTTAGAAAATCGCGACCTGAAGGCGCGCGTCATAGACGCAAATCTATCTAAAAAAGTTCTTGTCAGGTTGCATTAAGAAAACTAAGCTTTAGTCATAGGGACATCGGTCTGGATGACATTTGTTCTTTTGATTTGCAACACGATGATCAACATGTAACGGCATCACAGTTTTTGAAAAAGAACGATAAGGTAAATACTTGAGTTCAAATCGCTTTAAGGATCTTACTAAAGACTTCAACAGTTTAAAGGACTTACGGATGAGTGCTTCACATAATATGGTTAAAAGTGGCCCCATCTTGGCCAGTCTTGATATCGGCTCCACATCGGTGAAATTAGTTTACAGCACAGTTAATTCTGACGGCGAAATTGAAGTCGTCGGGGTTGGCACAGCACCGAATGCGGGTTTAAAGCAAGGTGTTGTTGTTAACATTGAAGCCACGACCGAATCGATAAAGAAAGCAAAAGAAGAAGCTGAGTTGATGTCGGGCTACAGTACCAATGAAGTTTGGGTTTCAGTTAGCGGCTCGCATATTCACTCCTTTGATTCCAAGGGCATGGTTGCAATAAAAAATAAAGAAGTTGGCGTTCAAGATATCGAGCGTGTTATCGAAGCTGCAAAAGCAGTTATCGTTCCAGCCGATCGCACAGTAATTCATGTTATTCCACGCGAATATAAAATTGATACTCAAGATGGAATTTCTGATCCCATTGGTATGTCTGGCGTTCGGTTAGAAGCTAACGTTCATATTGTAACAGCCAGCCAATCTGCATTAGCTAACATTTCAAAATGTATAGAAAAAGCTGGATTTAAAGTCGCTGGATTGGTTTTAGATCAAGTGGCTGCCAGCATGTCTGTTTTATCTTCGGATGAAAAAAATCTTGGCGTTTGTTTGGCTGATATTGGTGGCGGATCCAGTAAATTAATTTATTTTGTGAACGGCAGTGTGGCTCATACATCCGTTATCGCTGTTGGCGGCGCCCATTTTACTCATGATGTGGCAGTTGGTTTACGCACTCCACAGGTATCTGCAGAGCTACTGAAGAAAAAACATGGCTGTGCAGTGGCAACTTTAGTTTCAGATGAGGAAATTGTAGATGTCGAAGGTGTCGGCGGCAGAAAAACACGTACGTTAGCGCGTAAAGAATTATCCCACATTTTAGAGGCGCGTGCTGAAGAGTGTTTAAATATGATCGCTAACGATGTTCGAATGAGCGGCTTACAGCCTGTTCTGGGTAGTGGCATTGTCTTAACTGGTGGAACCAGCGGTTTAGATGGATTAGTTGAAATGGGTGAATTCGTTTTTGATATCCCAGTTCGCCGAGGATATCCAAAATTAGTTGGCGGATTAAAAGATGTCGTCAAGAGTGGAGAATTTGCAACTGCAATCGGTTTGCAAGTCTACGCACTAGATATGCGTAAAGACTTTTATAATCGCAAAGAGTCACAGCCATTATTTTCTGGAAGTAGAAATGCATCTCTGGAAGGTATGGCATTGAAGATGAAGAAATTTTTTAATGATTTATTTTAACTTTTAACTGGTGATTTTAACGGCCTGCGGAGCGGGTCATAATTTTATTGCTACGGAGGGATTCATGTTCGAATTAGAAGAAAATGTAAATATTGGTGCTAACATAAAAGTAGTTGGTGTTGGTGGTGGCGGAAGCAACGCAGTCACAACAATGATTGAAGGCGGAATGGATGGCGTTGATTTCGTCGTTGCAAATACCGATATTCAAGCGTTGAACTCAAGCAAGGCGGGCCAGAAAATACAACTTGGCGCTGACTTAACAAAAGGGCTTGGAGCCGGAGCTAATCCAGATGTTGGCCGTCGAAGTGCAATTGAATCTTACAATCAAATTGTCGAGCAATTAAAAGGTTCAGATATGGTTTTCGTAACTGCTGGCATGGGCGGTGGAACAGGTACTGGCGGTGCTCCGATCGTTGCAAAAATTGCACGTGAACTTGGTGCATTGACTATCGGTGTGGTGACTAAGCCATTTTCTTTTGAAGGTAAAAAACGCACAAAGCATGCAGAAACTGGATTAGCAGAATTAAAAGATAACGTTGATGCACTGATCGTTATTCCCAATCAGAAATTACTAACTATTTCTGCAGAGAAAACTCCCTTATTAGACACTTTTAAAAAAGCGGATGAAGTTTTATTACAAGCTGTTAAGGGTATTTCAGATTTAATTAATATTCGGGGTTTAATTAACTTAGACTTTGCTGATATCCGTACTGTTATGGCTAACAAGGGTCTAGCATTGATGGGCACCGGTTCGGCTAAGGGTGAAAATCGCGCAATCGAAGCCGCGACTCAAGCAATCTCATCTCCGTTATTAGAAAATGTAAAAATTGATGGAGCCACTGGAATTATCATTAATGTAACTGGTGGATCAGATCTTTCTCTCTATGAAGTTAACGAAGCTTCTACATTAATTACTGAAGCTGCCAGCGAAGATGCAGAAATTATTTTTGGAGCAGTTATTGATCCAAATATCATTGATGAAGTTCGGGTCACTGTTATTGCTACGGGTTTTGCCCGTGAAGATAAAATAATGGGATTGCCAAACATGAATTCAATGCAGAATTTTTTAAATTCTTCACCGTCAATTATGTTTGATGTTCCAGTTATGCACGGGCAAATGCAAACCGGCATGAACCAACAGGTGACGGCGCAACAAATTGCTCAGCAACAGGCTTTAATGAATCAGCAATTTCAGCAGAACTTTAACCAAAATTTCGTGCCACAAAATTTTCAGCCAAATTTGCAGATGCCACAGCAGTTTCAGCAGCAGCCAACAGCAACAACGGGTATGAATGCACCGCAGATGCAGCAGTCTCCCGTTTTTAATACGCAGCCAGCGTATGGAAATCCAATGACTCAAAGCTCTCCGCACTTGCCGTCGATCGGCAATGTTCAAGAGTCTGTGAAGTCATTTACCAGTGAAGTGACTTCACCCAACTTGGATACAACCCCGTCACCGATCGCTCACCAGGAAATGCATTCAGAAATTTCTTCGGAAATTTCTCCAATTGCCGCAACAAATACGCACTCGAACTCACAGATCGCTCGCGATATGTTGTTAGCAAAGGCAAAAGCGTTTCGTGAGTCTCAAGTGAATCAGACTGTGCCGTCAGAAAAAATGGCTCATCCTGAGCAGTTGACGATGATGGATGAAAGCAAACAAATCGAAGAGGCTCGCAAAATGGCACGAGATATTTTAGAAGTGCCAGCATTCATACGCCGAAAACAAAACCAAGAGACACATCAAAACTGATTGTGACATCTTGGTTTGTCTCTGACATTCACCTAAAAAATATCAATGAGCGCAACGGGAACACACTGTTGCGTTTTTTGTTTTTGTTGAACGAAAACCCCAAAGAGCATCAGTTGTTTTTACTAGGTGATATATTTGATTTTTGGATTTCCAATGGTCCGGCCTTTGTTCGTCAGTTTAGGGTTCTAATTGAGCAGATCGAAAAATTTAAAGCCGGTGGTGGGTTGGTCTATTATTTCGAAGGTAATCATGATTTCCATGTCGATGTTTTTTGGACTAAAAAATTAAATATTCCAGTCTATGAAAATGAATTTTATTTTAAAATTGGAAATTTAGATGTTCGATTAGAGCACGGTGATTTTATAAATCCAGATGATATCGACTATCAAAAATACAGAAGTTTTGTGCGTAGACCCTGGATCGAAGTTTTTAGCCATATATTACCGAGCTGGTTTTGGAAGCCGATAGGTGAACGCCTAAGTGAAAAAAGCCGCAAGCGCACTGGCTCCTATGCAAAAAAAAATGCTGAAAAAGTGAAAACACTGATTCGTGCCTATTCCCATAAAGCCTACGCAGAAAAACCATTTGATTTAATTGTAACAGGCCACATGCATGTTTCA
>JAYUTU010000048.1:0-3260 GCA_043754975.1 Bdellovibrionales bacterium
TAAGCACTGCATCTAATACTAAATCGATGCAGTTTTTTTCTGAAATTCGAAAGACTGATTTTACCAGTTCAGAATTAGCTAACCCAGGGCTGCAGGCTGAAGTCTTACAAAACGGCAAAGCGCTTACTTTGGTTGAGGATTACGTGCTCGTTGCTGAAACTTTGCAGATGGGAACTGAAAACTTAGTTGTCATTTTCTATTTTAAATCAAAAGCACTGGAAACTTTTTTTGCTACAGGAAAATCCTCGCTTTCATTTCTTGTGGATACACAAGGGAAAATTATCAAATCGGACCAATCGCTGGAGCTCGCTTATGTTAGTAAAAACTTTTTAAAATCGTTTCGAGAAATTAAAAAACTAAGCTCGACAACTTTACGCATAAAAACTGCAGATAAAAGAAATTGGCTCATGACCAGCGTTGCTTTAGGTTACGAGGACTACTACATGATTTCAATGACTGACGAAGATCAGGCCATGTCGGCTGTCAAAAGATTAACAACACAGGCTATACTCATTTTTGCTATTATCTTTTTCATTATCGTGATCATTGGGATATTTTCTTCTAATTATTTGACATCACGGCTGTCACAGCTGACTGCTGCTACAAAAAAAGTTATTTCCGGCGATTATAAATTTGTTGTGCAAGCCAAAGGGAATGATGAGATCAGCGAGTTATCCAATAATTTTAATCAGATGACTTTCGAGATTGTTCGTTTGCTCGGTGAAACTGCGCACAAGGCCCGTATGGAGGCCGAGCTGCGCACGGCCCAGACTGTTCAGGAGACTTTATTTCCCGAACGCGAATGCCGCTTTAGCACAATGCACATCAAAGGCGAATACATGTCAGCCAGTGAATGCGGCGGTGACTGGTGGCATTACAGTGAGAATTCAGAGACGATTAGTGTTTGGATGGCGGATGCAACTGGACACGGCGCCTCAGCAGCGCTGTTAACAAGCGCTGCAAAATCAGCAGTATCACTGATTGAAAGAATGAATACGACACCTTGCGAGGCCATGGGACTTTTAAATCAAGCTATTTGCAGCGTATCTAAGAACAATATGATGATGACCTGCTTTTTGGCCGTGTATAATAAAAAGACAAGGCTACTAAAATATGTCAATGCCTCCCACGAGCCACCCATCATTATGAAACCAGCTCCCACAGTGGTGAAAAAAGATTTTATTTTCCTGAATGAAGGTGTTGCTCCTAGGCTTGGCCAAAGTTTACAATCAGTGTACACAGAACTTGAAGTGCAGCTGGCGGCAGGTGATCGTATTTTATATTATACGGATGGCATTCCGGACATTCAGAATACGAGCCAAGAGCCTTTGGGAGAACGTGGGTTTCTAAAGATTCTAGTAGCCTCGTGTAACAAAAAATTAAATTTTTCAGATTTTTCAGACAGTTTTACTGACTCATTGAAAACGTATCGCCAAAGTACTGAACTCAGCGACGACGTCACATACTGCTTTACGGAAATTGTATGAGTTATAAATTAGATATTAAAGAGCGCGAAAAAATTGTCCAGGCTCTTAATTTCGGTATTACAGGTTGGCAGGTAAGCGCGAAACACACCGTTTTAGAAAAAAATAGTAGCCAGTATTTTACTTTGTTTGAAAGTGGCTTAACTGATAACCAACTTATTGAGTATGTCCTTTATAAAAATTATAAAAGTATAATTCAAAATTCGTTTCAGCCAGCAGCTGCAAAACTTTTGCTGGTGAAACGATTGTCTGCTGGCCGGATGCAGTTTTTTAATCCCATGTTTAATATTTTGGAAGACGGAGCAAAATCAAAAACAATTGTTTTTGGACGCCAAACATCACGGGAAGAAATTCTAGCAGAATTTTGTGATTTTATTGAAATGGATTCCTCAAGCACTCGTGCCAGCAAAGCAATGCAGACAGTTGAAGAATTGGTCATGAACATTCAAGTCACTTCGGCCAATATAAAAGGGCCGGCTTCACAGGCTTTATCGCATTTAAAAATTGAATTGACAGAAAATTTAATGGCCATTTCAGCCTCAGATGATTGTGGAACTTTAGACTGCAAAAAATTTCTTAAAAAAATTGAATCAGGCCTAGCCTTAGGTCTCGATAAATCAATTAATTTCGGTAAAGGTGGCGCAGGGCTGGGGTCTTCGTTTATTTTTAAGAATTGTGATTCACTGTTTCTAGGCGTTAACACAAACAAGAAAACTCGTGTTTCCGTAATCATGCCCTTTAATGTAACTGAAAGAAAATTCGATGATTTACAAAGATCAATTCATATTATCGATGTTAAGTAATAGGAGTCCAGATGTCGCGTTGTGAAATTAAGAAAATCGGTAACGATTATGTGCTCTCGGGATCAATCGACGAAACATTTGGCCAGGCTACAACAGAGCTCCCAACGTTCGGAAAATATACAATCGGCTTTAAGGGTTTAAAATCTATTAATTCGACTGGAATTCGTGAGTGGATAAAGCTGATGCAGAAGTTGCAATCAGTTCAGCTTAATTTTATTGAATGCCCGAAGGTCTTTATCGACCAAGTGAACATGATTCAAGGATTTGCTCCACCGAACACAAAAATTTCGTCATTTTATGTGCCTTATTTTAATGAAGCCAATGAGAGTGAAAAAAGTGTGTTGCTGACCCGTGGAGTAAACTATGGGGATGGCAAAATTATTGCGCTTCCAAAAGTTCTTGATGAAAACGGCGCTGAAATGGAAATTGATGTTGTTGAAGTGAAATACTTTAAATTTTTAAAGGTATAGAATGGAAGCTAGTTCGGTAAAGCCCACAACTGCTTTAAATCCAAGGCAAGACCTTTACGAGATGTTTGCCCATAATGATTTTTCTCTAAAAAAGAAAAAAAAAGTAATTGATGCGCTTGATGATATCGACGGCTTCGAGCTTTCGTTTTTAATTAGCTTTATTCTCAGCATGGATGTGACTGGCCATTTAAACATTATCAGTAAAAGTAATGAGGTGATTGGAGTCTCGTTCAGTCACGGGTTTATCACCCATATTGATTTGCCGGACCGTCAAACTTATTTTGGTACACTCATGGTTGAGGCGGGCTTAGTGCAGGTCAAAGACCTTGAATCAGCTCTCAAGCAGACAGAGCTGCACATCGGCCAGTACTTTTTAAAACAAAAAAAGGTAACCCAGCAGCAGATAGACGCTATTTTTAGAAAGCAAATGGAGCTGCGTTTAACAAAACTTATTAGTGATAACACGTATAATATCAATTTTGCTGACGCTGCAGAAACTCCAT
>JAYUTU010000049.1:0-3252 GCA_043754975.1 Bdellovibrionales bacterium
CGCAGATAAATTAATTCTTGCTGAAGGCCTGCAGTATTCAGTGCTTGCTAAATGGCAGGATCAAATTGGTGGCACAGAAAAAAAGCCATTACGTTTTGGCACGCACTGTGATTTCACCGCGTTCATTCCATTTGATGTGCGCGTTCCCACAGAAGGCATTTTGTTAGTTAATCATGAATATTTAAAACCACTTTTTGCCAGCGGCTTTAGTAGCGATTCGGTCTTAAAGAAAACCCGCGCGCAGGTCGAAGCTGAAATAAAAACTGTCGGTGCTTCGCTACTGCATATTAAAAAAGAAAATAATCAGTGGGTTGTTGTTGCAGATTCAAAACACAATACCCGCTTTGATGGCTCAAGCCCCATTCCGCTAATAAGCCAACATCCCATTGCCGGCAGCAAAGTAGCTTATGGCACCATGGCCAACTGCGCTGGTGGGAAAACTCCGTGGAATACGTTTCTAACTTGTGAAGAAAATTATGATATGTACTACGGCGAGTGGGAAAAAATCCCACGTGGCTTCGAGCCTCCAGTAGTAAAATATCACACCAAAGATTTTGGGTGGTACCAACATTTTGATCGCCCGCCACTGCACTACGGCTGGGTGGTAGAAATTGATCCGGTCACAAAAAAAGCAAAAAAACTGACAGCACTTGGACGGTTTGCTCATGAGGGAGCAACGTGTATTTTGGCCAAAGATGGGCGTACTGTTGTTTACATGGGTGATGATGATACTGATGAATGCATTTATAAATTTATTTCTGAAAAGCCAGGATCACTAGAAACAGGAACACTCTACGTTGCCAATACTGAAATTGGAAAATGGTTACCGTTAACCTTGGATGCTCATCCTGATTTTAAAAAAATGTTTCGAACACAAACTAATTTATTAGTACAAGCGCGAAAAGCTGCAGCCCTTGTAGGTGGAACTGCCCAGGACCGACCCGAGGATATTGAAATCAATCCCGCAAACGGTGACGTCATCGTAGCACTTACGAATAATAAAAAGAAAAGTAGACCCCACGGCTCGTTGCTAAAGATCGTCGAAAAAAATGCAGATCATTTAGCCTTAGAATTTACTGCTAGCACGTGGATCAGTGGCGGTGATGCATCTGGTTTATCAAGCCCCGACAATTTGGCTTTTGATAAGGCTGGAAATTTATGGGTCACCACAGACCGTGCTGAAGCTGAATTACACTCACAGTATTACAAGAAGTTCATGAATAATGGCTTATTTTATATTCCGATGAAAGGTGATTTTGCTGGAAATGTTTTTCAAGTGGCATCTGCACCAGTTGATGCTGAACTGACTGGGCCAACATTTTCCGCGGACGGCGAAACTTTATTTTTATGCGTGCAGCACCCCGGAGACAGCACAAAAAAATTGGGTGAGTACACTTCAAACTGGCCCAGTGGTAAGAAAGAAGACATGCCAAAATCTGCGGTGGTTACTATTCAAGGCCCATTGCTAAAACGGCTGACGTCGTAGCCAGGCTGCCAGTCTTTATGCTGGGCTTTCACCAAATGTTTTTTTACGTAAAGTTAAAACGCAAATCAGGCGAATCACGCCTGAGATAACAAATAACACATCATAATTTTCTTGGATTATAAATTTAAGAACAAAAGCTCCGGCTAAGGTGCCAATAACTTGGGTTAAAATACCAACTAAATTGTAGATGGCAATCATTTCCATTTTTTCATTTAAATGTAAATTTTTAAAAAAGCACAATGAAAGCCCAACTTCCCAGGCGCCCCAAGCAAGCCCTGATAAAATGTGCACTGCAAACAGCATCCAAACTTCAGTGCAAACAGGCCACAGCAGTGGCAAAGGTGCTGCCACTAAGCCACCAAAAAACAGTAATTTAAACGGCTGAATATTTCCTGCGATGCGGGGAATAATTAAAGTCATAGCTATTTTTCCAATAAATAATCCAGCCATAACCCACATAAACTGTTCATAGGTTAATTTTCGCTCAACCAGCAAATAGGACACCACATAGGATGCCGATAAAAATAAAGATAAATTAAATAAACTAAAACTTTTTAAAAAGGGTTTATATTTTAAAAATAAATTTTTTGCATGCATCACATCCAAGCTGATTTTGGCTTGAACCACTCCGTGTTGCTTGAACAGATGATAGGAGAAAAATTTTAACACAGCACTAAGAACAAACATCGCCAGAAATAAAATTTCCAGCGGTAAATTTAAAATATTTAGATGTAAACCATACCCACCAAGAATTAAGCCAGAAATTATTCCAATTTGCACAACTCGTGTTCGAAGTGAAAAATAATATTGGCTGTGCTCAACTGAAATTAAATCAAAGATCCAGCGGTTCCATGCAGGCTGCGCAGCAAAAAGCCCTAGCCAATAAATGGAATACACGGTCATTAGAATTAAAAAAGTATTATTGGTATGGGATACACTACCAAAAGCTAATAACACCAGCGCTGAGAATTGCACCAGTGCCATAATTGGCACCCACGTCGACACACTTAAATGACGAAATTTTTTTAATAATATCCATTGAAATAATACAGCTAAGATAAGCGGTGCAGAAACCAGAACACCGGCCTCGATCGCCGAGGCCCCTTTCATCAAAGAAAAGGCTGGAAAATAAGTTTCAGCCAGACCTACGACAAAGCTTGTGAAAAAAGCTTCTAATAAACTAAGACGAACAATCGATTTATTATTCAAGGTCTTACGATAACAAAGACCGTAGCATCCACGCTGTTTTTTCGTGAACTTGCATCCGCTGAGTTAATAAGTCCATCGTGACTTCATCAGAACCTTCTTCGGCTGTTGGGTAAAGGCTGCGTGCCGTTTGAGTGACGATTTCATGTCCTTTTAATAATTCTAAAATCATTTTATCAGCTTTTGGAACTTTTTCAGATTCTTCAATCGAAGTTAATTTTGCAAATTCCTTGTAAGATCCTGGAGCGTACTCACCAAGGGCTCGGATACGTTCAGCGATTAAATCTAGCGATGTCCAAAGCTCAGTGTACTGCTCCATGAACATCACGTGCAGCGTGTTGAACATCGGACCTTCCACATTCCAGTGGTAGTTATGAGTTTTAATGTACAGCATGTAGCTATCAGCTAATAACATCGAAAGGCCTTCACAAATATTTTTGCGCTGCTTATCGGGGATTCCTAATTCAACGGGGCTGTGCTTTTTGACTTCTTTTTCTCGAGTTGCTTTTTTCATAATATCCTTATCAAATTATTTTAGTCATTTAAATGAGGTCAAGTTT
>JAYUTU010000050.1:0-7219 GCA_043754975.1 Bdellovibrionales bacterium
GATTGGCAGAGCCGATACCTAACTGCCCAAAAGAGTTATGACCCCAACATTTCAGTGAAGAATTATCAAGTAGCGCACACGAGTGGTAAGCACCGGTTGCGATTGCCAAAGCTGTGCGGCCAGTTCCTAAATTTACAAACGGCACAGTGCCGCCGACTTCTGCAATGGCGTCACTTAAATCTGTACTGCTGCCATCGCCAAGCTGGCCAAAACTGCCATCACCAAAACATTTCACAGACCCTTCATTGTAACGCACACACGTGTGCGAGGCGCCCGAAGAAATTTCAACTGGTTCGATGTGTGTTACAGTTGCAGTAGCTGTAGTCATAATCAAATCAGTTACTCGAACCGATCCCACCCCTGCCGTTGCCGGAGCCGTATAAATTCCTGTGGTAAGATTTACTGCTCCGGTGCCACTGACGACTGTAAATGTTTTGGGATTCGTCCCAAGGATTGAAATATATGGAATCGTTGAGCTGACTGGTAATTTCAGAGTCATGGGTGAAATCGATAATTGATTCACAATAGCAATGGCTACCGAAACTGACTTACCAGCTGTATCAGTAACTAAAATAACATCTGCACCAGCTGCAGTGGATGACGTATAAACACCACTCGTTGAATGAATTGATCCTAAACCACTCGCCATTGAAAAAGTGCGCGCACCAACTCCACCCACAGCAGCGAACGTTTGTGAACTGCTGGTCGCTAGCAACAATGAATTCGGTGAAATACTTAACGGATCAACGATTGTGACCGCAACGTCTGCAGTCGAAGCCACGGCATCTGTTATCCGAAGCGTGGCAGACCCCGTGACCCCCGAGGCCGAGTACTCACCAGATATCGAATCAATCGAACCCGCACCTGCGACAACAGAGTAGGCGTATGGAGGAACTCCATCCGCAGCTATGGCAATAAAAACTGAGCCTGCAATAACAGTTGCAGATGTGGGCGATGCGCTCAATGCGGCATTTACATCCAGCGTGCCATCGCTGGTATTATTCATTGAATCTGTCACGCGGATAATAACCGAACCTGCTCCTGTGGAAGTATAAACTCCACTTGCAGAATTAATTGAACCCGGTCCAGTTATAATCGAATACACATACGGGGATACTCCGCCGCTTGCTGAAAATGATTTTGTTCCTGGCACCGCAATCAAAAAAGAAGACGGGGTTATGTTCAGTGCACTGTTAATGGCAACTGTGGCAATCGAGATATTTCCTAAACCATCAGTAACTTGAACTGTAGCTGTACCACCGTTCGCCGCCGCAGTGAAAGCACCGGTTGAAGAATTGATACTGCCGCTACCACTGGTAATTGAATACATCAATGGCGACACGCCGCCGGTCGAAGTGAAAGTAAAGGAATTATTTACCGCTACTGTTTTAGTTGCAGGATTTATAGCTAGCGCTGGATTTACTGTTATGTTCGCAGTCGCTTGAAATCCTAAACTATCAGTCACTCGAACACTAGCCGGCCCAGAACTAGCAGCAGCAGTGTACTGACCCGTACTCGAATTAATTGCACCGGCCCCAGAGACTAAAGAAAAAACATATGGTGGCGCTCCACTTGATCCTGAAAAATTAATGATATTATTTACTGCTAATGTCACACTCGCAGGTGAAATACCTAAGCCTGCAGACACAGTCACTGAACTATCTGCTGAATTCCCCAGACTATCCACAACACGAACAAGAACAGAACCAGCACTTGCAGGTGCAGTGAAAGCTCCGCTCACAGAATTAATTGCACCCGCGCCTGTAATTATAGAAAATGAATACGGTGCAACGCCACCACTTGCTGTGAAAGTTAAATCCCCATTGACAGTCATACTTTGCGAGGCTGGCGAAATAGCTAAGCCTGCATTAATATTTACATTCGCCTGGGCGAAAGCGCCTAAGCTGTCCGTGACACGAATAACTGCCACACCTGGCACTGCAGGCCCCGTGTAGACTCCGCTAGAATTATGAATGCTGCCGCTTCCACTTTGCATGGAATAAACAAACGGACCAGTTCCACCGACACTACTAAAAGACAACGTATTATTTATGGCTAACGTACCACTTTGCGGCGAAATGCTCAGAGGAGTTGTGATGATCACATTAGAATTAGAAAAATTTCCGACCGCATCTGTCACACGAACAACTGCTGCTCCATTCACCGAGGGTGCAGTGAACAAACCAGTACTGCTGTTTATAGCTCCCACTCCTGACACTAGAGAATATGAATGTGGCGAAACTCCACCCGCTTCAGAAAAATTGAACGAGGTATTTACAAATGCTGTCAGGTTCGCCGGCGAGATACTCAGCGCAGAATTGACAGTGACCGTGGCATTTGCAGTTGCACCTAAGTTGTCAGTGACTTGAACAACAGTCGAGCCCGAACTCACTCCAGCAGTAAATGCACCAGCTGCAGATACGGATCCACTTCCACTTAGAACTGCAAATGTGTACGGCGCACCACCACCAGCAGCAGAAAAAAGATAAGAGTTATTAACTGCTAATGTCACTGCAGCTGGTGAAATTCCCAAAGCCGAAAAAACACTCACGGTGACATCTACATTATTTCCAAGTGCATCAGTAACACGAATACTATCAGAACTTGCAACTGCAGGAGCCGTATAGATACCTGTCGTCGGATCGATTGCTCCAGCACCACTAATAAGCATGTAAGCAAATGGACTAACACCACCACTCACTGAAAAACTTAATGTGTCGTTTATGTTTAGGCTAGGACTCAAAGGCGATACTGCAAGTGCTGCATTAATAGAAATTACTGCGTCAGCAAATCCTCCTGCGGAATCAGTGACACGCACCACAGCAGTTCCAGGAACTCCAGCCGCTGTGAAATTTCCAGTGGACTGCAAAATAGATCCGCTCCCGCTAAAAATAGCGTAGCTGTAGGGTCCGGTTCCACCGCTTGCAGTGAACATTTTTTGATTTGTAACAGCCACCGTAGAAGATACGGGATCAATTGCGACAGGTATTACACTGGTATCAATAGTGGAAACACCTGAACCCCCACCACCACCACAGGATGCTAATAAACTGCAAAGAGCCAGAGCTAAACACTTATGCTCAACAGCTTTTTTCAAAGTACTCAACATTCTACGGTCTCCTTGCACCTCCTTCTATCGTCCAAGGAATTAACTGACTTTAGTCCGGGTATCATTATCGACCGAAGATAAATTTAATATAAAAGGTGCCACCTTTTCTTTAACCAGTTCTTGTTCGGGAATAAAAAATAGTGTTTCAGACGTACGCAAAGACCAAAATTGTTTTGTTTTTAACATTAGACAGAGTGTGCTCTAAAAAATAAAAAAAGCACAGTTTTTGACTGTGCTTTTTTTAAAAAATAAGTTTTCTGTCTACTCTGTGAAAGGTTACAAAATATTACTTTACCGAATTATTCAGGGCAATTTTACCGAGTTCCTTGCCATCAGAAAGCAGTATGAGGTCGTTGAGAACATTCGTAGCTTCTTGTATGTCAGCGCGCTTTAAATATTCTTTTTCTTTTTCTGCCTTATCAGCCCCGTAACGACTTTTTTTAACTTTCTTTTCTTTTTCACCTTTATCTTTGATCACTTCAGCAACTTTAATAATTTTCCCCAGTTTCTTAGTTTTTTCAAGTTCATCAACAATTTTTTTAAAATCATCATTTTTAGAAACACGCTCTTGCGATCGGCTTTTCAAAGATTTTACCCATCCTGATTTTATCAGTGACCAAGCGCCTTCACCTTTCTCTAGGTAGGCCGTTTTCGATAGAAAGCTGTCAATTTTTTTAGGTGGTAAAGAATAATCCATACTTTTTTCTCCAATGTCGTCAACACTGTAGGGGCTCGGAATAATGATGTCGGACTCAACGCCGCGATGCTGAGTTGAAAAACCACCTGGCGTGAAGAACATACCAATCGTGACTTTCAGGGCACCCAATTCACCTGGAACTGGTAGCACAGTTTGCACACTGCCCTTACCGTAGGTGTGATCCGAACCAACTATAACGGCGCGGTTATAATCTTTCAGTGCACCGGAAACAATTTCTGAAGCCGAAGCACTAATTCGTGATGTCAATATAACTAACGGACCTGACCAGTCGACTTTTTCATCCGTGTCGGCCAAGGAAATTTCATTCCCTGGTTTACTTGAAGATTGCTTAACCACATTCCCAGTTTTAAAAAACATTCCACCTATTTTGACAGCGTCATCTAAGGAACCGCCTCCGTTGTTTGATAAATCTAAAACTAAGCCATCTACTTTTTTCTCACGGGCTTCAGCGATCACTTTTTTCAAATCAGTAGCCGAAGACCTGCCACCCCGTTTCGAATCAGAATAAAATGAAGGGAAATTAATAACTCCAATTTTCTTTTTTAATCCATTTACTTCTTTATCCAGGTAAGTAATTGAAACGGCATTGTCTTCTAACGCAATTTTCTCACGAGTTAATTCAACATCAAACTTTTTATTACCGTCAGACTCTTTTCGTAAAATCGAAAGTTTTACTTTTGTGCCTTTTTGTCCGCGGATCATTTTGACGACATCTTTCAAATCCATATCGACAACATTTTCCATTTTGCCGTCTTTTTTGCTAACAGATATAATTTTATCCTGTGGCTCTAAATTCCCAGATTTCGCCGCAGCTCCTCCTGGAACCAAGGCCTCAATCGTTGTAAAACCATCTTGCTGTGAAAGTGTTGCACCGATGCCCTCTAACGAAAGGCTCATATCAATGGTAAAATCCTCATAATAATCACGCGAGAAAAAATTGGAATGTGGATCTAACGACAATGCAAATGAATTCAGATAGCCCGCAATAAGCTCTTCAACTTTGATGTCTTTTGTTCGCTTTAAGTTACGGTCATAGTTCTTTATAACTTTGGCTTTGGCTTCATCCAACTTGATGTCGGTTGCAATGTAGTTTGCAATTTGGAACTGTACGAATTTTTTTAAAAAATCTTCGGCTTCTTCTTTGGTTTTTGGATGCTGTTTGTGATCAGGGTCATAAACAAATTCAATGTCTTTATTAAATTTAAAATCTTTTCCTAAATGACTTTTTACAAACAGGGCTCGCTCTTCAGTTCTTTTTACTAATAATTGCTGAATTTCAGCAACAAACTTACAGTCTTTTTTTTCAACGTTGGCAAAAACATCTTTCATCATCGTGGTAATACTTTGCACATCAGATTCAAGTAAGTAAATTTTTGCACCATCTTGGCGCTTGATGTACTGCTCAATCACACGCGTTTGCAAATCTTTATCTTTTGCTTTAAAAACCAAATGATTTTGCAAGAACCCAGTTTGAATAGGATCCACCCAATTGCAATCCAGTGTTCGCGTAAAATCTAGTCCTTGAGAAAGTCCAACGGAACTCATAAAAACTACTGGCAGCATCATAAACGAGAAAATATTTTTTAGCATAATTATAAGTATCCTTTATCAACGTTTTAAATTTGATTTTTAATGTACGTAGGAAAAGTATATGCTCGCGCACGGCGAATGGTAAGCACTGTTATAGCATGCTGTAGTGCTTAAGGCTTACGTCGAGCCGCATTGAACAGCTCTAACTGTGCAGCGGCATCCTGCAAAGCATGGCTTCTGATCCCATGTTGCGTTATTTCGTGCTTAATAAAAGCCCCATCAAAAGTTTCGATCATAAAAAAAGACATTTCGGGATAACTCGACTTCAGTCGTGCCATCTCTTCAACAACAAGCTGTATATTTTTCGGGTCATCATCACTCATACCAAAGCGGTGGTGGGGGCTGTATCCATAGGTTTCAATCGCTTTTTCCACTGAGGCACGAATAGCTTTTTGCTTTAATTCAGCAGTCGATAATTTAAATTCGTGATCATTTAAATGCTTACGCACATCTTTGTTGCTAACAGCGTAGAGGCTTAAATAATTTGGAACCGCCGGCAAATATCCAGCTTTCACAAATTCATGAATTCCCTGCTTTAAAACATCTGCTGAATGTCCACGCGCTGTAATAACTGAAACCGGTCGTTGATTAAAAGTCGCATGGTAAAAACAATCCCACGATGGACCTTTCCACTGCAGGTCTGGAAGCTGTAAAGCAGCCAACACATCTTGAACAAATGGCTGCCTTTTGGTGACTTCTTTTTCAACTTCCGAAATATCGATATCACGAAAGAATCGGAATGTTCCAACGTCATCGTCGAAATTAATTTCATACTCGCTGTAAGGGCCATGTTTGCCAATGGCCTGGTGATGGATGGCCCATTCGGCGCTCGACAAATTTAATTCATCTCGAGTTTCTTTATGAAAGAGAATCAACGGGGTCGTTAGAAATGCGATGTTATCATCAAAATCGAAAAAATAGAAACTGCGCCCACCCCGGTAATGATTCCGATCGGGCTCCTTCAGACGAGTTTCTCCCAGCTCCAACTGGCGCTTAGTATCACCTACTGACTGATTAACTTTGTCTGATTTTTCAGAATCATCTGCATTGCTCATTTTATTTTAAAACCACCGTTCGAGACGGCCTTACTTCATCACTACTTTTTTTCGAACCGACAGAAACTGCGACTGCCTTCGCTGCAGCTGGTTTTGCAGCTGGTTTTACAGTCTTCGACAACGTTGGCTTCTTAGTCTTCGACAACGTTGGTTTCTTAGTCTTCGACAACGTTGGCTTCTTAGTCTTCGACAAAGTTGGTTTTGCTATTGGCTTTGCAGTCTTCACAGCTGCTGGAGCTGCTTTTTTTTCTGTTTTCTGAGCGGGGTTTTTAGTGGATTTTTTAGCAGCTTTTTTCTGAGGTTTTTTTTCTGTAACGGCAGTCGTTCCTAATTTGTCATTTATCAGTTCGAACGCTTTTTCTGCTGTCAGGGCGTCTGCCGTCATGCCCTCTGGCAAACTCGAGTTCGTTTTGCCGGCTTTAATATAGGGGCCATAGGGTCCGTTGAATAAACTGACTGCAATCTGGTGAATGGGATGAATACCAAATTCTTTTAATGCCGAGGCTTTGCCACGTCCTTTTTTGGGTTGTGATAAAAGTTCAATGGCCTTAGTTAAATTCATCGTAAATACAGTTTCTGTTTTTGGAATCGATCGATAATCCCCGTCGTGAACTATGAAGGGACCAAATCGCCCAATTCCCGCCTTAACATCTTTGCTCGTATCCGGATGGGCCCCCAGAGTTTTCGGCATCGACAAAATTTCCAGGGCCATTGGCAAAGTAATATCTTCTGGTAAAACTCCCGGTG
>JAYUTU010000051.1:0-7173 GCA_043754975.1 Bdellovibrionales bacterium
TCTGTGGATATTCGTATGATTGTTTATCCTGTGATTTTAATTTCTATGATGATCTTACGCCCGCAAGGTTTACTGGGACGATTAGAGCTGATGGAATATTTTCGCTTTAAAAAGTGGATCAAATCATGACTGAATCTATAATTTCTGTAAAAGATCTTTCCATTCAGTTTGGTGGATTGAAAGCTGTCGATCAGGTTTCATTCTGCATTCAAAAAGACGAAATTTTTGGTCTTATTGGTCCAAACGGTGCTGGTAAGACCACTGTATTTAATATGCTTTCTGGCTTTTACCAAGCCGACAGCGGTGAAATTATTTTTGCGCATAAGAATATTAGCAAACTGAAGCCTCATGCGGTTAATGAACTTGGTATTGCTAGAACATTTCAAAACATCAGACTTTTTAAAGGCCTCAGCGTCATCGAAAATGTCATTGTGGCACTTCAACAGCGTGAGAAGCATACTTGGTTTGATAGTCTTCTTGAATCGGAAAAATTTTATCGCACTGAAAAATTACTTTTTGAACACTCGGTCGAGTTACTTAAAATTTTTGAACTGGATAAATTTAAAGACCAGCATGCAAGCTCACTGCCCTACGGCGCCCAGCGAAAATTAGAAATTGTCCGAGCTTTAGCTACGAAACCGCAGTTACTGATGCTGGACGAGCCTGCCGCAGGAATGAATCACAGCGAAAAAGCTGAGCTTAATGATTTAATTCGCTTTGTCAGAGACAAATTTAAATTAACTATTCTGATTATTGAACATGACATGAAAGTCGTGATGAATATTTGCAACCGCATCGCCGTTTTACACCGCGGAAAAAAAATTGCTGAAGGCATTCCAGCCCATATCAAATCCTCACCCGAAGTGATCGAAGCTTACTTGGGAAAGCGCAGCACATGAATTCTACCTTGGTTGTTAATAATTTAGGTGTCAGTTACGGATTGATCAACGCCGTACGAAATATTTCATTCAAATTTAGCGCAGGCGAAATTACCTGTCTAATTGGTAGTAACGGCGCAGGAAAGTCGACCACACTGAAAGCGCTGGCGGGTTTGCTTCCGCACTCAGGTGAAATTTTATTGGATACAAAAAATATTTCTGTTTTAAATACTCAGCAGAGATTAGAACTTGGAATTGCCCTTTGCCCTGAGGGGCGCGGAATATTTCCTAATTTAACTGTAATTGAAAATCTCCAATTGGGTGCTTACACGAATAAATCAAAACAGAAAATTGTAGAGCTTGTTGAACATCAATTTAGCATGTTTCCACGATTGGCCGAGCGACGTGCCCAGCTGGGTGGCACTCTTTCCGGTGGCGAGCAGCAAATGTTAGCCATCGCCCGGGCCCTGATGTCGGAACCAAAAATGCTGCTTTTAGATGAACCTTCGCTGGGCCTTGCTCCGATCATTATTGAGCAGATCTTTCAAAAATTTGAAGACCTGCGAAAGACTGGTTTGGGAATCCTTTTAATCGAACAAAACGCTACTCTGGCGCTTGAAATTTCTTCATCTGCTTATGTCATTGAGACCGGCGAAATCACGCTACAAGGTACAGGGGCGGAGCTTTTAAAAGATAGCCGCGTGCAAGAGTCCTATTTAAGCTAACCATTATTTGCTTGTCATAAACAGCCCTTTATCATAGCTTCGATCCATCAAAAATAAGGGGAAATCATGTTACGTATCTACGCTATTCTGTTTGCGCTTTTGTTTTGCTTTACGGCGATGGGCGCCCAGTTAACAGTTGCCGAAAAAACTTTAGATTTTCAACAGCTACTCGGCCGTATCAAGGCATCTTACGGACCACTTCAATATAAAAAAGAAACTCTTGGTATTGATATCGATGTATTGGAAGCAAGTTATCTACGTCAAATTCAGGAATCAAAATCAAACACCGAATTTTATTACTTAATCGGCAAGTTCGTTGCGGAGTTCCGCGATTCTCATTTTTCTGCAATAATTCCGACGGACAAGCGTTCAGTGCTGCCATTTACGGTAGAGCTAGTACAAGACAAAGTTTATATCGAAGATGTTACTAAAGAGTTGATGGCTCCAGAAAAATTTCCGTTTAAAAAAGGTGATGAGCTGATTTCCATCGGCGGCGTTTCTGTTGATGAGTTACTGAAAGAACTGATGCCATATGTTGGCAGCGGCTATGAAAAAACACGAAAGCACACAGCAGCGTGGATGCTTACCGCAAGACGCTCGGCACGCGTTCCGACACAAACGGGATCAACTGCAGTTGTTGTTAAACCTGCTGGCAAAGTTGAAGTCCTAACGCAAAACTTTGACTGGATTACCAGAGGCGAAGATCCAGTTGAGTTTTCATTTAACTCTGCAGCACCAGTTTCATTTTTTAATAAAATATCGATTGAAGAATCGTTTGCTCGTTTAGTTGGTAACGGCACTCAGATTGAAAGAAAATTTATGTGCTCGGGTGAATCCCGTATTAGTGTTCCCGAGGGCGCTACAGTTATTTCTACGACACCTTTCACGTCTTACTATTACCCGACTGCCAAGGGGAATATTGGCTACATAAAAATTCCGCATTATTCTCCACAGGGAAAAGACGCCCGTCAGGCGATCGAGACCTACATGTCCCAATATCAGAAAGTTATCGGCGTCATGGAGAAAAACACCGTCGGTTTAGTTATTGACCAAGATCACAATTGTGGCGGTTACGTAGAGCTTGTAGACCGCATGGTGGGCTTATTCGTTGATCAACCGTACCGTCCTATGTTTTTCAAGTTAGTTGCGAATAAAGAGAATTTTTTAGATTACCAAAAGTATGTGAACGAGACAGATAAAATGACGACGTTTTATGACGACGCTGTGAAGGTTTTGAACCTGATAAAAAACTTTTGGCAACAAGGTGAGCGGCTAACTTCGTTTACCTCGCTGGATGGTACTGAATTAATTCAACCTAATTTAATTCGCTATACAAAGCCTGTTGTCATGTTGATTGACGAAATGTCTGGTTCTGGTGGCGATGGCTTTCCGGGCCTAATGCAGGGTTATGGACGCGCTAAATTGATCGGAACACGCACTATGGGCGCCGGCGGTCACGTGACTGAGAACGAACCACTTAATTATTCACAGATCACTGTCAGTATGACGCGTTCTTTGTTTTTCAGACCCGATGGCGTTCCCGTTGAAAACAATGGCGCTGCTCCGGATTACCCCTATGAAATTACTTACGATGATTTTGTTGGTGGGTATAAAGGGTACCGTGAGTTTTACACGGCCCGTGTTCTTGAGTTAGTGAAGTAGAGTTTTTCTAAGTTTCTAATCAACTTATTTTAAAACTAAAAAAGGCTTAGTGTTGCACTAAGCCTTTTTTAGTTTTCTAAGATTCTATTTTAAAAATCTACTTATTATCTCTTCATCTGAATAACTTCATTTAACAGCTCATCTGACGTTGTGATTGTCTTCGCATTCGCTTGGAACGCTCGTTGACCAGTGATCATTGTTACGAATTCTGCAGCCAAATCGACTGTTGAACGCTCTAATGATTTTGCCATTAAAGAACCACGACCTGACATCCGCGCGCCGCCTAATGAAGGCTCTCCAGAATCACGTGACTGTTTAAATAAATTTCCACCTTGTTTAAATAAGGCTTCTGGATTTTCGAACTTCGCTAGTAAAATCTGTCCTAAATCTAAAACCTGACCATTCGTATAAGATGCAGTTAAAACACCTTCATCATTGAATGACAATCCAGTGACAGTTCCTGCTGCATAACCATCTTGTCTCCAAGTTACGACATCTGATTCGCTACCGTATTGACGAGTTCCTTCACCAGTTCCACCGCTTGCTAAATCACTACCGAAATTGAATTTAATTTCTTGATCTAACTTGGCACCACCATTGAAATTGAAACCTGCATTAGTTAATTCTTGGGACTGCAATATTCCGTCCTCAGTAAACTTAAGTTTTCCTTCACACACTTGGGCTAATTGTCCTTGAAGCTCAGGTGGAGTTCCTTCAACTTCTTTACCGTCGACTAAGCCGCGGAAAGTCCATGTGCGATCTTCGCCACGATTGAAGAACATATTTAACATGTGTTTGTTACCCTGAGAGTCATAGATTTCTACAGCCGTTGCGAACTCTGACGTTTTAAATGGATCTTTAGCATCAAATGTCTTTGCATTGGGAACTGCACGCGAATCTAAATTTAAATCCATTTTAATTTCTTTTGTACCAGAGGCTCCAACCAAGGCACGCGGAAATTTCATATCGCCGACTTTGTTTTCAATCTGGCCAGTTTGATTCGCTTGGTAGCCTTGGACTCGTGAGCCATTCGTTGTCGTTAAGTAACCGTTTTTATCGAAATGAAAAGATCCATCGCGCGTGTAGCTGACGCCTTCGTTTCCTTTGACTTGGAAATAACCGTCGCCGTTAACAGCTAAATCTGTGCCGCGTTCAGTTTGGTCAATGTTACCTTGTGCTAAAATTGGATTTACAGCACCAACGCGCACGCCGCGTCCCATTTGATTTCCACCATCGATGCCTTTTAAATTTCGCGACATAATATCTTGAAACTCGGCACGTGAACTTTTGAATCCAGTGGTATTGGAGTTGGCAATATTATCTGCCGTTACGCTTAAACCTTCACCTTGTGCTTGTAGACCGGATACACCCGTCCATAAAGAAGAGAGAATTCCCATAAAATGACCTCCATGTCATAACGAAACAACTTATTCAAAGTTGAATCTTGTGTTGAAGGGCCCCCTCTGCGAGGACCAGCCCTAAATTATTTAATCAATTCATAAACCGGTTAACTATTCGAGCTAACAGATTTACATAACAATGGTGCTATCGATATTGGTAAAAACGTTTTCTTTTAGTGCGTTTTTATCCATAACCGTAATCACCGTGTTATTTTTAACACTCACGATAAGTGCCGACTGATCCATCAAAATTAATGTATCTTTCGATCCCTTCGCTGCCGCTTTCGAGACCGCTTGACTGAGCTTACTTAAATCTTCTGGTGAATAACTTATTCCCCGAGATTGCATCCGCTCAATCGCATGATTCGAAAACTTGATATTACTTAGCTCTGCAGTTGCTACCGGTTTCGCAGTTAATCCCGCGGGAGCTTCCGTATTACTAAGAACATCTTTGAAAGAAACTTGTCCTGCTGCCGCTTCGCCTTCAGATTTTTTTATATCTAAAGGTTTTTTCGGTATCAGATTTTCAATTCGATTTAACCCGTTGGTCAAATGTGCTGATTTCATCTGAGACATTCTACTTCTTCGCTTTCTGTAGCTTTTCCATTAGGTCTCTGGACATCGCTACATCCGTCATCACGTTATTCACCGGAGTCGCCTTGGTGGCTTCTTCTGGCTTTGGCATGTTCGAAGTATTTGCTTCTTCATCTTGCTTACTATCAGTTTGCTGCATGTCGCCTTCCTTTTTCAAGTCAAGGCTAGTGACATCTTTCACATTCTGGTCGTTACTCTTAAGGCTTCCGTCTGTAATTTGACGAACGTCCCGCATTTTAATGGTCTGATTCCCAACCTGAAGGATAGGTCCCTCTTTAGAAAAACTAAGACCAGTAATAACACCTTGAAAATCAGACTTCACCTGTACTTTTTTTCCTTCAGCGTTGGTAGCCTCAATCTGAAATTGATACTCACCGACATCTTGCTTGTCGCCTTTATCATTCATACCATTCCAACTGATTTTGTTAGCGCCTGCTTTCAAATTACTTAATTTGTATTCGCGCACCACTTCATTTTTTTCATTCAGAACTTTAATTTTTGCTGCGTTAGTATCTTGAGGCAGATTAAAATTAAAATCATGATTGTTATCAAACTGCGAACGCACGACACGAGATGAATCCCCAGCAACTGTTTTGCCGATTAAATTCAATGCCTGAAAATCTTCAGGTTTTGAATTTTTACCTTCAATTTTAGTTAACGTGGAATTCATGTTCGACATTTGCTCCAATGTCGAAAACTGTGCCAGCTGCGCTGCCATTTCATGATTCTTCAATGGGTTTGTTGGATCTTGATTCTTCAACTGGGTCAGCATTAATTTAAAGAAAGCATCTTTATCTAAATTATTGCTTCCAGTTCCCTTCACCTTTTTGGAATCATCGACATAATTGGGATCAGCAACTTTGTTTAAAAGTGCTCCCATATCTTCTTCACCGACTTGCTTCTTCTGACTCGGTGTTAAATTATTTATGTCATTAATATCCTGTGGTGCAGGCGTGGGCTTATCAGCCCACGTTTTCGTTCCCGTTTTAACATTCATATTCGTAGCCATTTATATCTCCTTCACTTCAGTCATTAGGCAACTCTGTTCAGTGTTGAACCTGTTCGGCCCGTTGCTCTTGCTTTTCCCGCTTGAAGCGGTTGCAAAGCGTTGGGTTCGGAACTGGCTCTGGCACTACTTACAGACTGCACGTCACTATAGGATCCGCGACGAGCCTGATTGCCGAAGTTATTTTGGAACTGCTTCCAAAACTCTTTTTGCTGATCTTGACCTGCGCTAAAATTTTGCCCGCTGTGATTTTGATTCGACTGAAATTGTGTTGAATTTTCAGTGTTGGTCGCATTCACAGTGTTAATTCTAACACTATCTACACTTAACTGTTGAGCGGCTAGCCCAGACTTAAGTTCAGTTAAACTGTCTTCGATCAGTTTTTTTACTGATTTGTCCTGAGTCTGCATTTCGATACTCAATCGACCGTCCTGCATAAGGACTTTTAATTGAATTTCACCGATTCCGTCAGGACTCATTTTCACAGTCATTTCTCCGCCACCTTTTGTCGCTAGAAACTGTGCTTGCTTCAGGACTTCTTGGACATTTTCATCGCGGCGTTCCTGCAACTGAGCTAACGCGGTCGCAGTTCCAGTTCGCTCAAGTGGAGTTGCCATGTGCGCTTTAAAATCTGTGTGCGACTGACCCATGTGCAGATGTGACTCTGCTTTTAATGGATCCGGATTCATTTCTTTTAAAGCTTCATTGGAACTGTCATTGAAACTGTCAGACTGCGTATCCGAACTGAAATCTTTAGTCATTTCAGAGCCTGAAACTGTGTAGGATTTTTCTTGAGTTAGTTGCTCTAAAACCTTTTGTTCAAAGCTTTGCGCTAACTCTGTCGACATCCCTTTTTCTGATTCAAATTCTTTCATCTTTTGAATCAAACCACTGCTTGCAACATGCTG